>JBEAQW010000175.1:0-2515 GCA_041163725.1 Planctomycetota bacterium | reverse complement strand
CGATCGGGCGCGTCGCGGTCGAGCACGACGAGCGCCTCCTCGAGAAGCGCCAGGACCTCGAGCATCTCGTCGACCGTTGCATCGATGCGCTGCTCGCGCGACGCGGCGCCGCGCTCGGACTCCTCGAGTGCCTGCGCGTGGGCGCGCAGCCTCGCGAGACTGGGGCGGGCGTCGCGGGCGGTGACGCCGACCTCGCGTATCGCGAGGTCGATCGCCGCGTCCGCCGAGGACGCGCGCCGCTCCCGGAGGTAGCGGGCTGCGAGTCTCGCGACCTCCTCGCGTGCGCCTTCGTCCCTATTCATACGAGTGAGTGTACGCTCCTCGCATGACGAAACTTCTTCCGGACGAGTGCCGAGTGCTGGGAACCCTGATCGAGAAGGCGATGACCACGCCGGGGCAATACCCGCTCTCTCTCAACTCGCTGGTGACGGGCGTGAATCAGAAGAACAATCGCCACCCGGTCGTCGAGATCGACGAGGACGACGCGCTGCGCGCCGTCGATGGATTGCGGGCGAAGGGCCTCGTTCGAGATGTGAGCTTCACCGGGTCGCGTGTCGAGAAGTACCGTCACACCGCGGGCGAAGCGCTCGAACTGCGGCCGCCTGAACTGGCGATTCTCTCGGAACTCCTGCTGCGGGGTCCACAGACGGTGGGTGAGCTGCGCGGACGGGCAAGCCGCATGCACCCGCTCGAGTCGCTCGAGATCGTCGAGAGCGTGCTCGCGGGAATGGCTGCGCGCGAGGAGCCGCTCGTGCGGGAACTTCCCCCGCTTCCGGGTTCGCGCGCGACGCGCTGGGTGCAGTTGCTCTGCGAGGATCTGCACCCGCTTGGCGCCGTGGGCTCGGCCCCAGGGGCGGCCATGGGCTCGGCGGCGGGTTCCGACGACCTCGCGGAGCGACGGGGGCGATCAGGCGCCGATACAGAGCGCGTCGCCGCGCTCGAGGCACGGGTCGCTGCGCTGGATGAACGGATCGCCGCACTCGAGGAGACGGTCGCGAGGCTTCAGTCCGAGCTCGGTGGTCCGACGGCTTGAGTCCACTCGGGGAATCGGGGGCTCTGGGGAAGCGCGGCCCTCGGGAAAGCGGTCTCCGAGTCAGCCGAGGCCGTATCCGGCGACCGTTCCGATGTTCTCACCGTCGACCCGTTCGCGCATCCACAGGTAGCCGCGCGTCGCGAGGTCGCAGCAGAGCGAGAAGGCGTATGCCGCGATGAGTGCTCGGAGGAGTCCGATCCAGAATCCGGCGAGGGTCGCGATGAGCCGGTCGGGTCCGTAGAGCGCGGAGATCTCGGAGGCGTCGCCCGATGCGAGGGCTTGGCCGAGCGGGCCGCCGACCGATGCGAGCAGTGCGTTCACACCGAGCCCGGCGACGCCGACGGCGAACGAGACCAGCAGCGTTCCCACGACGAGCGCGAGCATGGCGCCCACGAGCATCCCGATCCATGCGAGCGGGCGCGAGAGGACGAGCGCGCCGGCGCGGGTGATCGCGTCACCCGAATCGCAGTCCTCGACGGCGACCGCCGCTGGCATCAGTGGGAGCGATGCGACGACCGAGATCGCGAGGACCGCGGCAAGAAGACCGACGAGAAGCGGGACGATGAAGAGCGCGCCGGAGACGAGTCCCAGCACGGGGACGCGGAGAAGCAGCGCGAAGGTGAGCACGATCAGCGCGAGTACGCCGATGACGATGACCGGGAGTACCGGGATCGAGAGGAGCCGGAGCGCGCGGCTGCGCGCGAAGACTGCGCCCTCGAGCGCCGTCAGGCGCGCGTTTCTGCCTGCGTGGACGGCGGCCATGCGGCACGACGCGCCCGCGAGCAGCATGACGAGCGACATCGTCGCGAGGAGTCCGAGTGGGAACCAGATCGGCGATGCCGAGATCGCATCGCTCGGGATGCCGAGCACGACCGCTTCGACCGCACCGAGAAGCGCGGGCGGATTCAGGGAAAGGATCGCCGCGGTGGCTTGCCGGATCGCGTTCGCCTCCGCCGCGAGGAACGCGGTGGCCACGCCGCGCGGCGCGGTCTCCTCGATCGCGAGCATGGCCTCGGCTGCGCGTTGCCGGAGGCGCGCGAACTCGGGATCGTCCGGCGCGACGCCCCTCGCGACACCGTCGGCGATGCGGGCTTCGGTCGCTGCGCGGACCGCGGACGCGAGGGCGCGGCGCGAGACGACCGCGTCGGCGCCGTCCGACTCGCGCGCCGCAGACTCGAGTGCATCGACCTCCGATTGCGCGATCCGCGCCGCGGCGTTTCGCGCGCGCTGGTGATTGAGCTGGACCTCGGTCGCCGTCATCGGGCCCGAGGAGAAACCCCGTGGACCGAAGGCCTGTCCATCGACCGCGTCGACGATCGGTGCGAGCGCGACGATCAGCATCACGGCCAGGAGCGCAATCGGCGCGCGCGCCGGCTGCATCGCGCTTGTGACGCCCGAGAAGAGGAAGGAGAGGCAAGCCGCCGCGCCGGACCTATCGGGGATCGGGTTCATGGGGGGAGATGGTACGGAATCGCGTCAAGC
>JBEAQW010000174.1:0-4562 GCA_041163725.1 Planctomycetota bacterium | reverse complement strand
TCGAATGGTCCGCCGACTGCAATGGCGACGGCATCGTCGACTTCGGACAGATCCGAGCCGGCGAACTCGCGGACGCGAACGGGAACAACATCCCCGACTGCTGCGAGGGCTCCTATCCGTGCGGCTGCGCAGGCGACATCGTTCCCGACGGCGTGATCGACGGCGTCGACCTCGCGGCGGTCCTCAACCAATGGGGCGGCCCGGGTGACGCGGAGTTCAGCGCCGACACCGATGGAAATGGCGTGGTCGATGGCGGCGATCTCGCGATGGTCCTCAACGGTTGGGGCGCGTGTCGCTAGACGGCCAGCCACGCGAACCCTCGGACGACTCGCGTGATGAAGTCCGTACCCCGCTGCGGATCGAACGGGTCCGCAGCGATCACTTTCCGACGACCCGCCTGACGACGCTGCTCGATGAGCTGCGTTGCGGGCATCCCGCCGACACGCACACGCAACTCGCGGCAACGATCATGGAAAGGTACGCCGAGCCGCTCGCGATCTACGCGGCAGGTTCCTCGCTGCGCGAGATCGCCGAGCCAGCCGATCTCGTACACGGATTCTTCGCATCGGCACTCGCCGACCCGTCCTACTTCACGCGCTACCAGTCGAGCGGCATGCGCATGCGGCGCTGGCTCATGAACGGCCTCCTCCTGCATGCGAGGAGCGTCGCGCGGGACCGCGTGCGCCACCACCGGCGTGAGGGCGCTCCGATCGACGCGACGACCCGCGCGGGCGAGGTCCCAAGCTCCGAGGCGGCGTACCACCGCGCATGGGCCCTCGCCCTGCTGTCCGAAGCCTGCACCTCGGTCGAAGCCGCGCTCGTCGCAGAGGGGCGCGACCGCGCATGGACGGTGTTCCGGCGCCACGCGATCGATGGCCGCAGCTACATCGACCTCGAGCATGAACTCGGGCTCGGCCGGCAGCAGATGGCCGATCTCGTACGCGGGGTCACGAAGCGCTTGCGCCTACGCATCCTCGAACTCCTCCGGATCGAGGGCGGCGACCCCGCGGAGGAACTCCGGGAAGTGCTCAGGCTTCTCACCTAGCGCAGGCGATCGACACGGACGCCACGCGCCGCTCACATCGCGGCGCCGTTCTCCGTCTCGAGATAGGTGTAGCCCGCGAGACCCGCCTCGTAGTTGCGCACGAGGGCGTTCGACTCGGCGACCGACATGTGCCGGTCGCGCACGGCGCGCTCGCACTCGTGGCGGATCGCCTGGCTGAGCCGGTTCACGTCGTACTGCACGTACGAGAGCACCTCGCGCACGCTGTCGCCCTCGACGATCTCGTCGATCCACCAGTTGCCGTTGTCATCGAGACGGATGTGCGCGACATGCGTGTCACCGAAGAGGTTGTGGAGATCGCCGAGCGTCTCCTGGTACGCGCCCACGAGGAACGCGCCGAGGAAGTACTCGTCGCCATCCTTGATGTCGTGCAGCTCGATCCACTTCTTCACATCGTGATCGTCGACGAAACGGTCGATCTTGCCATCCGAGTCGCAGGTCATGTCGGCGATCGTCGCCTTCCGGTTCGGACGCTCGTCGAGGCGGTGGATCGGCATGATCGGGAACAGCTGGTTGATCGCCCAGATGTCCGGCAGCGACTGGAAGATCGACAGGTTGCAGAAGTAGGTGTCGCTCGTGTTCGTCTCGAGGTCGCGGAGCTCCTCGGGCACGCTCGGCATCGACTTCGCCTTGTCGCGCACCTTGGCGCAGGTCGCCCAGAACATCCGCTCCGCGAGCGCGCGGTGCTCGAGGCTCAGGTAGCCCACCGAGAACAGGTTCATCGCCTCGTCGCGCGACTGGAGCGCGTCGTGGTAGCACTCGAGCAGGCGACGCTCCGTGATCGCGTTGTACGCCTCGAAGAGATCGACGATCGGCCGCGGCACCTGGCCGCTGTCGTCCTTCGAGACATCCTCGAGCGACGCGGGCACGGTGAAGCGGTCGAGCCGGTTCGCGCCGAGCACATCGAACACGAGCACGCTCTGCTGCGCGACCATCGCGCGACCCGACTCGGTCACGATCGTCGGATGCGCGACCTCCTCCTCGTCGCAGACCGCCATGATCTTGTAGACGACGTTCGCCGCGTACTCCTGCAGCGTGTAGTTCGTCGAGAACTCGAAGTTCGTCTGGCTGCCGTCGTAGTCGATGCCGAGTCCGCCGCCGACATCGAGGTAGCGCATGCCCGCACCCATCTTGGCCAGCTGCGTGTACACGCGCGCGAGCTCGTTCACACCCGTCGTGACCTGACGGATGTCGTGGATCTGCGAACCCATGTGGCAGTGCAGGAGCTGCAGGCAGTCCTGCATCCCGCGGCTCTTGAGGTAGTCGAGCACCTCGATCACCTCGGTGAGCGACAGTCCGAACTTCGCCTTCACGCCCGAGCTGTGGCGCCAGCGCCCCGCCCCGGGCGTCGCGAGGTTCACGCGCACGCCGATCTTCGGGCGGATCTGGTACTTCTCGGCGTACTTCACGATCAGCCGCAGCTCGGCGAGATTCTCGATGACCGGAATGATGTTGCGACCGAGCTTCGCCGCGAGCGTGACGAACTCGATGTAGCGGTCCTCCTTGAACCCGTTGCAGATGATGAGACGGTCCGGCGAATCGCTCGTCAGGCCCATCACCGCAAGAAGCTCGGGCTTCGAGCCGACCTCGATGCCGAAGCCGTACTGCTCGCCGTACTCGCGCACCTCCTGCACGACGCGACGCTGCTGGTTCACCTTGATCGGGTAGACCGCGTTGTACTTGCCCTTGTAGCCGTTCTCCTTGATCGCGGTCTCGAACGCGTCGTGGAGGTCCTTGAGGCGGCGGTGCAGGAGATCGCTGAAGTGCAGCAGCACCGGCGTACGCAGGCCGCGCTCGCGGAGGCCCTTCACGACCTCGAAGAGATTCACCTCGCGACCCGGCGTGCGGGTGGGACGCACGATGACCTCGCCGCTCTTCGCGATCTCGAAGAAGCCCTTGCCCCAGCCCCGCAGGTTGTAGAGATCCGCGGCGTCATCGACGGTCCACGGATCGATCCCGGCCTTCACGCGGGAGAGGCCGGTCTGGGATGCGGTGCCCTGTGGCTGGGCTGGCGAATGGGCCGACGCAATCGGCGACGCGGGAGGAATGACCTGCGACATCGAAGTCCTCTACCGTCCTTTCGGCTCCCGACTTCGGTGGAAGGCGTGGCCTCGGCGGTGCTTGCGAGGGGTGCGGAATGGGGCGAAACGCTGCAAAGCGCGCCAGCGGCGCGCAAGTCGGGAATCATACGATCTTTCGGACCGCTTCCGAAGCCGAAAGTCTCGGAAATACCTGCGCGGAAACGGAGAGGAAGCGGTTCCACGGGCGGAATTCGGGGGGCATACTGCCCTAAGGGAAGCCGAGTCCCTCCGGCTCCCCTGACTGCCGCTCCTTCGAGCGGTTCCCGTCGCGTCCCGATTTCCCTCTCGGGACAGCCTGCGCTCACCGCTTCGGCTCAGTCTCGGTCCATCCGAGAGCGCCGCCGCCAGAAGCTCTGGCTCACCGACTCAGGAGCCGCGAGTGGCGCGTCGGTCCGACCTGTCCCGTCCCTGTCCCGTCCCTTTCTGTCCCGTCCCTGTCCCTCTTCCCTCCCGGTGACATCATGAACGCCCTCGATCGCCGCCTTCCCGGCCGCCTGTCCGCTGTCGTTGCGACCTGCGCACTCGCACTCACCTCCGCCGCCTTCGCCGGTCCGGACTGGGACGAAGGCGCGACCGATGCAGGATCCACCGTCGGCACGGCACAGGTCATCTCCACCACCGGCAGTGTGAACTCAATCACCGGCAAGCTCGGCGGCCCCGGTCTCGTGGCCGGCGACTTCCAGGATTGCTTCCTCATCCAGATCACCGATCCGACCAACTTCTCGCTGACGACGGGCCCCGGCTTCAGCGGCCCTCCGGGCTTCGACCCGATGATGTTCCTGTTCCGTGTCGATCTGGTGGAGGGGCGGTATGTCGCGAAGGCCCTGATTGCGAACAACGATCTCGCCCCAGGCAATGTCCAGGCGGGTCTCTCGAACAGCACCAACGACGGCTCGAATGTCACGGTCCGTGACGCGGGGCTCTACCTCATCGCGATCAGCGGATTCGGCAGCCAGCCCGTGAATGCGTCGGGGCAGTTCCTCTTCAACCAGGCTTTCCTCCAGCCAGGCATCTTCGGTGGTCCGGCGCTCGAACAGGGCATGAACGACTACCTGCTCGCCGGCTGGTCCTCCGACGGCTCGTACGGAAACTATGTGATGAACATCACAGGCGTGTCCGGCGTGCCCGCACCGGGCGCGATCGCCCTGCTCGCGCTCGGTGGACTCGCGGCACGGCGTCGGCGCTGAACACGCCACGCGCATCCGGGCACCTACTCGGTCGCGGCCCCGACGCGAACGCCGAGCCGCGCGAGTAATCGCTCGACCTCGATCACCGTCGCGGCATCACGGCCCTTGCTGTTGCGCAGGATCTCGAGCGCCTCGCGCGCATGCGTGATCGCGTCGTCCGTCCTTCCCAGACGCTCCTCGATCGCAGCGATGTTGAAGAGACTTCGCCCGACGCGGTAGTCGTCCGGCCGG
>JBEAQW010000173.1:0-3152 GCA_041163725.1 Planctomycetota bacterium | reverse complement strand
CGCGCGCAGGCGATTCGACCGCGACCGTTTCGCTCCGCATCTCGATGCGGAGACAGTGCGCGCGGTGACATGCCGCGACGCCACCATACGCATCCGGCTGGAGTACGACCGGCAGCTCGTCGTCGAGCGTTGGGACGCGGACTTCCCGGGCGGCTGGCGCTGCATCGGACGAAGGGCCATCCGCGCTGGCCCCGGGTCATCGACCCGTGATGATGCAGGCTCCATCGAGCACGATGCTGTCACCGACGATCCCATTGCCGCCGTCGAGCACCGCGATCTCGAGGATCGGAGCATCGGCCGCGCCACGCACCACGACGGTCTGACGCGGGTTGCGGGCGTCGAGCACGATGCGTTCGGAACGGTCGCGGCCGACAGCCACCATGAACTCGACGCGCGCATCGTCGGGAACAGGCTCCGCAAGCGAGACCTCCGCGGTGAACAGTCTGTCGCCGGTCGTATCGGCCCCAAGCCGGGAGAGGTCGTAGCGAAGCGACACGGGTCCGTCGATCGCGATCGGAGACACGAGTCCACGACGATCGATGCTCCGCGTCGCGCGCGCACCTTGCGTGATCCCGTAGTGAAACTGGCCTTCGGGAACCGACGCGACGGGATCGCCGAGCGAAGCGAGGGGATGTACGCGGTCGGGATGGATGAAGCCGCGCACGATGCTTGGCGCGATGTTGTCGCGTGTCCGCGGTCGGACCGAGGAGAGCAGAGGGTCGGCGAGCATGAAGGACCATCCACCATCCGCGCTGAAGCGGATGTTCCCACCGCGGACACGCGATCCATCCGCCGTCGTGAGAAGCGGAGCGCCGGAGCCAGCGGCCTCAGCCGCGGCGAATGCGATGGCCGACACGCGCTCGATCGGAACCTTCCGCGCGCCGCCTCCCGTGCCGGTATCGGCTCCATCGGCCGTCGTGCTCCCGAGGGGCTCGAACTCGAGATCGTGTGCGAGCGATGCGACGAAGCCTTCGAGAAGATCTCCGTTCGCAAGGAGGATTCGATCGCCCGAAGGAGAACGCTCGGGCGTCCGGCGGCCGGTGAAACGGATGAGCGCGATCCGATCGAAATCGACCGGGATCGCACCGATCCAGCGATGGTCCCAGGTCGCCTTTCCGAGCGAGATCTTCAGAAGGCCGGGAAGAAGCTGTCCATCGTCGAGTTCGACGACGGCGGCTCCCGAGGGAAGCGAACCATCGAGCAGGCCGGACCGCGCCGTCGTCTCGAAGGCGATCACCTCGTCGTTCGGAATGCGCGAGCCCGAGACCCGCCATCCATCACCATCGATCGACTCGAGTACGCCCGATCGCCAGGATCCATCGTTGAGAAGGATCCGTGCGGAAACCGGTTCGTCGGCATGGGAGCCATCCGCGGCGACCAGGAGGCCGCACGAGACGACCGCGCCCGCGACGAGCCGGATCGCGGCGTTGCGTCGGATGGCGTTCGGCCTCGCATTCCGGCATTGTTCGTGGCGGGGGATCATGAATTCAGTCCGGCTCAGCGCTGGAAGATGGGGAGGTAGCGCTTCGGCATCTGGAGCACGATCAGCGCCATCGCTGTCCCGTATGCGTTTCCATTCTGTGCGTCCGACCACGAACCGTCGGCATTCTGGCGTGCGACGAGTTCATCGCGGATCGCGGGCCACCATGCCTTCCAGTGCTCGCCGCCGGCGAGGTACATCGCCTGCACCGCGTAGTAGTGTCCGTAGAAGTAGTGGGGCTGCATGAAGCCAGAGGCGAGCGGCGCACGCCCGCCGGCGCCACCGCGCGGAAAGGCATTCCGCTTCAGGTAGTCGAGACCGCGCTCGATCGACTCGTCCTCGTAGACGCCCGCGTAGTACAGACTCGCGATTCCCGCCGCCGTACGCGGCCACTGCGAACCGCCCGCATCGCGCATGTAGCGGAATCCTCCGTCGGGATTCTGGCACTCGCGCACATAGCGGACCGCGTCGTCGATGGTCGACTTCGGCACCTTGATGCCCGCATTGCGCGCGCTGCGAAGTCCCATGATCTCGCAGATCGTGACCGAGACATCGGCGTCGGCGGGAACCGGGTTGTAGCGCCAGCCACCTTCGTCGTTCTGGCTCGCGACGATCAGCTGCACCGCGCGCACCAGCGCGTCGCGAACGCGGTCGTCGTCCTTGTTCATGCCGTAGACCTCGCCCAGGAAGAGCGTGGCGAACCCGTGGCCATACATCGGTCCATGCGTCTCGTCGGACACGAGCAGTCCCGTCTCGCTCGCGTGGGCGAGAACGAAGTCGAGCGTCTTCTGCACGCAATCGCCGAAGTCGCCGCGGCCAGGCACATTTCCGTCGGCCATGAACGCGATACCGCAGAGGCTCGTGACACCGATGTGCTCGCCGTACCGACCCTCTCCGAAGCAGCCTGACGGCTTCTGGCTACGCCGCAGGTACTCGAACCCCTTGCGCACGGCCTCCTCGAGGGCTGGAGTGATCTCCGCCTCGGCGGGTGCGTTCTCCGCGCCCATCTCCGCGGCGCGCTGTTCGGACTGCGCGGGCTTCCCATCGGAAGCCGGACTCGGCTGTGCGGGTGGTTCCACGGACTGCGTGAACGCCGAGCCAAGCGCTGCGAGGGCGAGGACCGTCGCGGACAGATGCGCGATCACCGCGAGGCCTCCTCGGCGAGCCTTCTGTAGTACTCGCGCGTCAGCCGCTCGTAGATGGTCGACACGCGGTCGCGGCGACCCTGCAGCACGAGTTCGCGCACGCGCTCGGGAAGCTGACCCCACTCGATCCTCGTCTCGGCGAGTTCCGTCGTCGCAGCGACGGCATCGTCGCGCGACTGGTTCTTCTCACCGTCGCTGAGCTCCGACGAGTCGCCCTGGGAACTTCCCGCCTGGCTTCGTGGCTTGCCGCCTTGCTCCTGTCCATTCTGCTCGGATGGATCCTGCGGCTTCGAATCACCCGACGAGCGCTTCTGCGAACTCGAGCTCGACGACTTCTTGCCCTGCTTCTTCTGCGCTTCCTCGAGCAGGCGATCGAGCGTTCGCAGCACCTCCTCCTGGATGCGCTGGGTGCCGAGTCCCGGATCCTTGGCGTCGGACAACCGCTGCGACGCGGTCTTCATTCCATCGAGCGCGCGCTGGACGAGATCCTGGATCGATGCCTCGTCGAGCGATCGCTGCAGGCGCTG
>JBEAQW010000172.1:0-5244 GCA_041163725.1 Planctomycetota bacterium | reverse complement strand
ATTCAGGGAGGTTCTCCGAGGGAGTCCGGTGCCATTCGGCCGCCGGACCGGAGGATCCGCAGGGAAGCAAGAGGGAGTCCAAAGCAAGATGTTCCGTTCCGCACTCGGTGCCGCTGCAGCGGTTTCGTTCGTCGTCTCCTCGACCGCCTCGATCGCCTCCGCCGACATCGTCGGCTTCAACGAGAGCTTCACCGAGAACGCGGCGAACTGGCGCAACTCGAATGGCGCCGCCGACCTGTCGTGGTTCGCAAGCGGCGGCCCCGGCGACATGAGCTACGCATCGAGCACCTTCAACCTGCTCTCGACCACGGTCGGTGGCTTCCCCCCCACCGTGATCCGCGCGCACTCCTCGTACGGCTCGTCGGGCGGCGCGTATGTCGGCGACTGGATCGCTGCGGGAGTGACCGGCGTGAACTTCATGTTCCGCCACGATCTCTCCGAGGCCGTCACGGTCACCGGTCGCTTCGCGACGCCGACCAACGCCCCCGGCGCGTCGGTCGTCTCGAGCATCGTCGTGCTGCCCGATACCTGGACCCTCATCACCTTCGACCTTCGCGAAGGAAGCAGCGACATCATCTCGCTCGGTGGCGGCACCTACCAGGCGATCTTCTCGAACATCGGCAACATGCAGTTCGGCTTCACGGTTCCCGTCTCGCTCGCGGGCCAGGACATCGACGGCCACTTCGACATCACCGACTTCAACATCGTGCCTGGACCGGGTGCGCTCGCGATGCTTGCCTGCGCGGGCGTCATCGGACGCCGTCGAGCACGGCGCTGACGAACCGCGCGGCGCGCTCCGGCGCGCGATCGAGGAAGAGCGCGGGCTCGACGAGCTCGAGTTCCATGAGCACGGGCCTCCCGTCGAGGTCGCGCGCCATGTCGACGCGCGCATACGCCGGAGATCCCCTTCCATCCGATGCGACGCGCGCCAGCACCGCGCGCGCGAGCGCATGTTCGTCCGCATCGGGCTCGATCAGTCCGCGCGACTGCTCGCCGTCGCCATCCCATCGCGCACCCTTGTGGATCGCGTGGGAGAACGCGCCGCCGAAGTGGACCAGGTTCGACTCGCCGTGCCGCACCACCGATTCGAGCAGAGGCTGCACGAGGAGGTCGCGCCCGATGTGCGCGGCGCGATGCGCGCGCGCGGCGGCGGAATCGCCGCGCTGCACGCGGATCGTGGCGAACGAACCCGCGGAGACCGCGGGCTTGACGACCAGATCGCCGAACTCCTCGAACAGCGCGCTCCAGTCCGCCTCGCGTCCCGCGGGAAGGAGCCGTGTCGACACGACGGGAACGCCGGCCGCGGCGAACTCGACGAGATACCGCTTGTGCAGGTTCCAACGCATGAGTTGCGCCGGGTTGAAGAGGCGCGTCGCGCGGTCGACGCGATCGACCCACGAGAGGAACTCGTCGAGCCTGTCGACATAGTCCCAGGTCGAGCGAACGACCACGGCGTCGAAGCCGTCCCATGCGAGCGCCGCGTCGTCCCAGCGCTCGACCGAAGCGTCGGCTCCTTGGGCGCGGAAGGCCTCGACGAGGATCGGAAGGTCGGTGTCCGGCCTCGGGAGGACGGCGCAGGTGGCGAGGGCGATGCGCATCCGCGGCACCTTAGCCCGCCTTGATGCCGCACGACGCGAGCACGGCACGGAGCGCGGCGACGCGGCGCTCGTACTCCGTACGCTCGCCGGCGTCGATCCGCGCCAGCACGCCCAGGCGATCGAGCGTCTCGAGCCGCGTTTCGGCCTCGATGCCCGCGTACACGAGGGCGGGTTCGACCACGGACTTGCCGAGGATCTCCTCGATGAGCGCGCGCGAGTACGCGGGCTTCACCGAGGCGGTCGACCTCGTGCCGTACTGCTGGAGGTTCGACGCGAAGATGCCCGCCGCGCTGACGGGAAGGAAGTCCTCGTAGCGCAGTCCCTCGAGCGCCGCGAATCCGCGACGCACGAGTTCCATCGCATCGCATGGGAGCTCGACGCCCGCATCCCGCGCGGCGATGCCCGCGTCGGTCGCACGGAAGCGCGCATGGCAGAGGCCGGCAGCAACGAGCTCGGGAACCGACTTCGGAAACGGGAGGAACGCAGCGGCGTAGGCGGCTTCGTACTGCGCGGGGTCTTGCTTCGGAAGCTCGGGGTCGCGCTCGCGGATCTCGTCGGCGCGCAGCAGGCAGGCGTCGTAGAGCCGCCGGCCCGCGGGCGTGCACGCGTAGAAGCGCTCCTCGATCTCGCCGAAGCGCGCGGTGTGCGTCGCGTGCACGACCGAACCATCGGACTCGCGGAACGCGACAGGCTCGGTGAGCGCGCGATACGCGTCCTGGCGCAGGAACACCGGCGTGTCCTCGCTCGGTCCCTCGGTGAGTCCCTTCGAGCCGGCGTGCACGATTCCCTCGAGCGAGAACTTATCGCCGTCCAGTTCGTCCGCAAGCGCGCGCGCGAGGCCCGCGATCTCCGGCCCGTCGATCTGCGCGCGGGAGAGCGCCGCGATGTCGGCGGTCGAGAGCTGCTTGAAGTGCAGGAGCATCCAGTCGCCGCGCGAGTCGGCCCAAAGCCGATGCGCGAGACGCCCGAGTACCGCGCACGCGCGCGACTCGAACCATCCGCGGTCCACCTCGCCCAGGCACCGCTTCATGGCCGCGGTATAGAGGTCCATGCAAAGCGTGTTCGGCGTCAGGTGGTTCAGGTGCAGCGAATCGAAGCAGGCGATGTCGGCGGCGATCTTGAAGCCGCCATCGACGAGATCGCGGTAGAGCGCGTGGTCGTGCGCCTCGCCGGTCCACTTGAAGATGCGCGAGGTGCACTCGGAGATCAGCTCCGACGCCTCCGACCATGCGAGCCCGCCGTTCCGCTCGGAACGCTCGATGAGCTGACGCGCGCGCTCGCCGAAGATCGTGCGGCCCGCGAGCGCCGCCTCGATGCGCCCGCGCATGCCGGCCTCGAAGTAGTCGGTCATGAGCAGCGACGCGAACACGCGGTGCTCGGGATCGACAACCGACCGGAACGCCGTCGCGATCATGGGCTGGCTCTTCGCCCCGACCGCGGTCATGTCGTAGAAGTCGTGAGGCTCCATCGCGAAGCAGGCGAAGAGGCGGCACACCCAGCGGTACTCGTCGGCTCGTCCGATGCGGATCGCGCCGTGCCGCTCGCCGCTCGCGCGATCGATCTCCGCGTCGCTCGCTCGGAAGCCGGGGTGGATGCGCCCGAGCAGCGCGCACACCGTCGCGTTGCACGCGCGGTTCACGAGCAGCGACTTGTCGTAGAGCGGCACCTCGCGGCCGAACATCGCGCTGAGTTCGGCGAAGAGGCGGTGCTGCATGTCGAGCTTGCTGGCGATCGGAGTTCCCGAGGCGAGGGAGGTCATGACCGGTCCTTCGTGCGATTCGTGCGTGCGACGCGACCCTGCGGCGACCGCTGAGTCGTCGGCGGCTGCGAAGGGGAAAAGGATAGCCACGCCGCCTCGCGCAAGGGGCCGGTGCCTCGACGGATTCCGGGGCCTACCCCTGCGTCAGCAGGTACCCCAGCACGACACCGCCAAGCGCGAGGCGGATGAGCCCGCGGATCGCGATGAGCGCGGGCGTCACGGGGATGCGACGGAGCAACGCCGCGTAGGTCTCGGGTGCGAGCAGGAGGATGACGCCCACGGCTAGCGCGATCCAGCCGAGTACCGTGACGATGACGCGCGCGTCGGCCACCCACATGTTGTGCGTGAGCACGACCACGAGTCCGGCGAGCAGCGAGTAGAGACCTGCGAGGAACGGAACCAGCGGGTGCGTGGCGTTCGTCTGCACGGCCGCGACCCAGAACCGCGCACGGGTGAGCAGGCTGGTCCCGACGACGATGAGCGCGCACGACACGATCCACTCGGTGAGCTGGGCGCGGGTGAGATCCTCGATGAGCGTGGCCGACGGCATGTGACCTCCTGGAGTTGGTCCCGGACTGGAAGCGACCCGAACGATGACTCCGACCGGACGATCCGCGCGATGCGTCGCGGAATCGCCCGATCGGAGTCGGGAAGGTAGAGGTCGAGGTTCGGGGGACGACGGAGGGAATGCTCCGCGATCCGAGTGGATTCAGCCGGTCCAGCCGTTCAGCACGACGGCGAGGTCCGAGCCGTCCACAAGACCGTCGCCATTCGCGTCGCCCACGCCCGTGCCCAACCAGTTGCCGAGGACAAGCGCGAGATCGTTGCCGTTGATCCTGCCGTCGCCGTCGATATCGCCTGGGAGCGAAGGCTCGATGATGTCGACATGGAGCGGCCCGGCGATCGTCGAGTCGAAGCCACCGACGGCGATGTAGTAGGTCTCGCCCGCGATCGCCTGGAACGAGAGCCGGCTGGTGTACGGCGCCGCGCCGCCAGTGCATCCGTCGTCGTCGCATGCAAGCACGCTCGACGCGTCGCTGCAGTTGCGCAGGACGGCGAGGCGCGAATCGACCGCGCCGGTTCCAGCGGGGTCGAGGTCGCCGCAAGTGCCGACGACATGGCTGCCCGAACGCGTCGCGGTGAAGCGCACGAACCGTGCGCACGCGATGGCGTCGTCGCCGGCCGGACCCGGATCGCAGTAGCCCGCGAGGTCGAGCGCGCGGTACGCGATGCTCATCGGCACCGTGGCCTGGCCCGACGAGCCGTCGATGATGTTCGCCTCGGCGCACGCGTCGGCCGCGGGAATCGTCAGCGCGACATCGATCACAGTCGACGGAGGAAGCGGCTCGACCGCCGACCACGCGCCGATGCCGAAGATGTGCGTCTCGCCGGCTTCCGCGAAGAACTGCATGCGCGATGGGCCGCCGATGATGCCGCAGCCGTCGTCGTTGGCGTCACGCACCGACTTCGCGGTGTTGCAGACGCCCGCGCGCAGGAGAATGCTGTCGAAGAACGAGTCGCCGCAGTTGCTCACGCGGTAGACGCCCGCGGAGGGCGCCGTGAACGAGAAGTAGTTGACCTTGTAGACGGTCGTCACCGGGTCGGTCAGAAGATCGAGGTTCGGGAAGGTCGAGTCGAGCGAGATCGTGTTCGCGCCCGTCGCGAGCGACGGAATCGAGACGCACGGATCGACCGGCGGCGCGGCCTCCTCGACCGTGATCGTGAGCGTGTCCGGCGGAAGCGCCGTCGGCCTGTACAGCTCGACCGCGAGTGCGGAGAAGGCCACGCTCGATGCGGCGCCGCACGAATCGTCGTTGCAACCGATCGACGAGAGGCCGTCGCCGCACGCGGTCAGCACGGCCATCACGGTGTCGGTCGACTGCGCGC
>JBEAQW010000171.1:0-7267 GCA_041163725.1 Planctomycetota bacterium | reverse complement strand
ACGAACTGTTCGCGTTGCCGCGCCACCCCGGCGCCTACGCGCAGATGCTCTACGCGACGCTGCGCCGCGCGGACCAGTCGGGTGCGTCGCTCATTCTCGTGGTGCCCCCCGCCGAGCGCGGCGGACTCTGGGATGCGGCCTTCGACCGCCTGAAGCGCGCGGCCGCGAAGCGCCCGAGCGCACCGCGCGGTTGAA
Source organism: Planctomycetota bacterium (assembly GCA_041163725.1). GTDB lineage: Bacteria > Planctomycetota > Phycisphaerae > Phycisphaerales > SM1A02 > QWPT01. Next base: position 7,072 of record JBEAQW010000171.1, on the reverse strand, counting down.
GCACCCGAACGCACCGCGCGGCTGAGCCGTGCGGCGTACACCCGACGCCCTTCGCCGCACTTCACTCCACCCGGTCGCCCGCCTCGAACTCGATGCGGTTCGCCTCGAGCGCCGTGCCCGTCGCCTGCTGCAGCGCCGCGACCGCGTTCTGGTAGCCGACGAGCGACGCGAAGTACGCGTCCTCGGCGAGCGCGAGGCCGTTCTGCAGCTGGAACTTCAGCTGCAGGAACTCGGGCGTGAGCGCGGCGAGCGTCTTCTCGTCGACGAGCAGCGCGCGCAGGTTCTCCGCCTGCGCGAGCCGGTACGAACGGTTCTGCTCGACGAGCTGGCGGAACGACACGCAGTCGGTGAGCGCGTTGCGCACCGCGAGCACGGTGCCCTGCACCGCCTGCTCGTACGCGACGAGCGACTGCGAGCGGCGCAGGCGCGCGGTGCGGTACTCGGCCTCGGCCGCGCGGTTCCCAAGCGCCTGGCTGAAGCGCAGGCCCGCGGCCCAGTTCACGAAGTCGCCGTCTGCGACCTCGCTGAACGAGTCGCCGACCTCGCCCTCGAGTCCGAACCAGGTCAGGCTCGTCTGGAGATCGAGCTGGGGAAGCGTGTTGCTCTCCGCGACGGTCACGCCGATCGACGCGCTGTCGATCGAGAGAAGCGCCTGCCTGATCGCCGGAGCGTTCCGGAACGCCTGCTCGAGCGACGCGCGCAGGTTCGCCTCGAACGCGGCCTCGCTCGGCGCATCGGCCGGAACCACATCGATCTCGCCGCCGACGGGTAGATCAGGGCTGTTGATGATCGCCTTGAGCGTGTTGCCCGCCTCGGACAGCCGGCGCCGCGCCTCGATCACGAGCGCCTTGCGCTGCTCGACGGTCGCGACGGCATTCGCGTACTGCGCGAGCGTGGCGTCGAACTCGCGGCGCTTCGCGAGGATGTCGCGGACCTCCTCGCCCACCTTGACGAGCCACTCGGCGCTGACGAGCCGCGCGCGCTCGGACACGAGCCGCCAGTACGCCTGCTGGGTCTGCGTGACGACATCGATCAGCCGTCCGCGCAGCGCCTCGTTCGCCTGACGGTCGCGGTTCTGCGCGACGCGCACCTGTGCGAGCGCCACATCGCTGCCGAAACCGCGGAGGAGCGGCTGGGTGAGGCCGAGGCTGACCGCCGTCGACCACGCGGGGTCGGGCGTGTAGACCCCGTCGACCATGTTGTCGATCCGGGAGGTCTGGGCGCCAATCGACAGGCTGCCGCCGCTCTCGAGGCTCTTCGAGAGCGAGGCGTCGAAGTTCCAGTTCCGCTGGTTCGAGACATTCGGAATGACGGTCGTGGTCCCGCCCGAGCCCGGGAAGAGGATGCCGACCGACGGCTGATCGTTGTGCTGGTACCCGACGCCCGCGCCGAGCAGCCAGTCGAACACCGCCTCGGCGCGCTCGAGATCGTTCGCGCCGACCGCCTGCTCGATGCGCGCGCTCTCGGCGTCGAGGTTGTTCCGAACCGCCGACTCGATCGCGGTTTGCAGCGTGAGCACCACGCGGCGCGGCGCGTCGGCGGTCAGCGGCACGATGCCCGACACGGCCGAACCGACCTTCGCCGACTGGGGGCCGATCGCGTCGAGCTCGGCGCGCCGCTCGGCGAGCATGCGCTCGACATCGGACTCCGCCTGCCCGACCGTGGCCGCCGGAACCGTGCCGACGCCCTCCATCTGACGCGACTCCCCGCCCTGCATGGCCGCGTCGATCCGCGACACCAGCCGCTCCTGCGCCTCCTCGTCGAGCCGATCGGCGGAGAAGGGCTTCTGACAGGCGACCGGAAGCCCCGCGGCGAGCGTGGCGATGAAGAGGGCGCGCGGAAACGACGGTCGGGACGGCTGCATGGGGCGGGATCGTATCCCTTCCGCGCGCGGCGCGCCGCGTGGAAACCGACCCGCCGCCGGGCTCAGGCGCGTGGCGGATCCCCCGCGCGATTCCGCTTGAAATCCCGCTGCAATCGACGCGATTCGGGTGCTGACGCGGCGGCGCGATCTCGCTACGATCCTGCCCATGATCTCCCGTTCCCAGCGATTCCGTGCGCTCCACGCGCTGACCACGACCTTCGTCGCCTGCACTCCGCTTGTTGTCGTTTTCACCCTTCCCGCGTTCGACGCACGCGTCGAGGCGCAGGCGACTCCGAAGCCGGCCGCGAAGGCGCTCTCCTTCACCGCGACGATCAACGCGGACGGCACGCTCGTGCGCTGCGCGCCGAACGCCGAGTCGGGCTATCCGTTCGGCTCGCTGTCGAAGGGCCAGACCGTGACCGTGCTCGAGACGCAGCCCGGCTGGGTGCGCGTGCGCACCGACGGCGAGGTGTTCAACGGTTGGGGCGGCTATGTGCCGGCGCTTCCGGGCGTCGCGCTCTCGGCCGATGGCAAGACGATCAAGATCACCGGCACCGCGCCGATCAATGCGCCGAACGGCAGCGCCGACTTCGATCCCGACCGCAGCTGGAAGGCCGTCGGCTACCTGACCACCGGCGATGAGCTTCCCGTGATCGACACCGTGAAGGGCGCACGCGACACCTTCTACGCCGTGCCGCTCGGACCGAAGACCTCGGGCTGGATCGCGGACAGCGCGATCACGCGCAACGACGCGAACACGCCCGCCGCGGCTGCACCCGCAAACGGCGCGAACACCGGCGCGGCGCCTGCGGCCGAGTCGACGACGACGGCCGGCAACGCGACGAACGACGCGGCGACCACCGACGCGACGACGACGACGACCACGACCACGACCGATGCCACGACCAGCGAGCCTGCGAAGAAGCCGGCCCCGAAGGCCGAGCCGCCGAAGACGCCGACCCCTGCGATGGTCGCGCGCGCGAAGTTCAACGAGGTCGAGAAGCGCTGGCAGTCGATCCAGAAGAACGACTGCTCGATGCAGGATCTCGAGGAGATCCGCGAGGGCTTCCTCGCGGTGAACCGCGACGACACCGCGCTGCCGATGACCCGTCGCAACGCGCTCTCGCGCTCGACGCAGGTCGCGCAGCTCATGGAGCTCCGTACGCTGCGCAGCAAGGCGAACCAGGTCGCGCAGCGCGAGAAGCTCGAGAAGCAGGAGGCGGCCGACCTCGAGAAGTGGCTGCTCGCGCGGCAGCAGTACACCGCGGTCGGCATGCTGAACGCGTCGGTCGTCTACGACGGCGATCGCCTCCCCCGCCTCTATCGCCTGCAGGATCCGGTCAGCGGCCACACGACCGCGTACCTGATGGAGGACCCCGAGCTCAAGCTCAGCTCGATGCTCGGCCTCGTCGTCGGCGTGAAGGGCAGCGAGAACTTCGACGAGAGCCTGCGGCGCAATGTGATCACCGCACGCTCGGTCGCCGTGCTGCAGACGGCCGGCGACACCGAGATCGCCGCGCCCGCGAAGGTCGCGCCGTCGAGCGGCGTGGACGAAGGCGACAAGTGAGCCCCGCCCCGCGCGCCGATCGGAGCCGATGGGCTCCAGGCCGCGTGGAACAGAGCGCATGAAACACGACGGGCTCCGCGAAAGCGGAGCCTGTTCCTTTGCTATACTTCGCGGCGTCGGGGCGTTAGCTCAATTGGGAGAGCGATGCCTTTGCAAGGCATAGGTTACCGGTTCGATCCCGGTACGCTCCATTCGTACCCCGCACAGCAGGAACACGGCTCGCCGAGAGGCGGGCCGTTTCCGATAGGGTTCCGCGCGTTCACGCATGTCGTCGCTCTGGCTCCACATTCCCGCGATCCCCGCCGTCGGTGACTCGATCGAGATCTCGCGCGACGAGGCGCGCCACGCGCTCGGCGCGCGCAGGCTCGGTCCGGGCGATGCGGTCACGCTGTTCGATGGACAGGGCTCGGTCGCCGACGCGCGGATCGGCGACGCGCGCACGCGCAGCGGCGATGTGCTCGTCGAGGTCGTCGCGCGGCGCGCGGCGGCGCCGCTTGCACCGGAGGTCACCGTGTGCTTCGCGGTACCGAAGGGCGACCGGCTCTCCGCGCTGCTCGACGGCTGCACGCAGGCGGGCGTCTCGCGCCTCGTTCCGATCCAGTGCGCGCGGAGCGTGGTCGACGCGGACAAGCTCGATCGCGGCGAGCGCTGGCAGCGGATCGTGGCCGAAGCCACGAAGGTCGCGAAGCGCGCGTGGATGCCCGAGCTCGCGCCGGGTGGCGCGCTCATCGACATCGTGCGCGCCGAACGCGCGCGCGGCGCGGCGGTCGCCGTGGCGCACACCGCGGTTTCCGCGGGAATACTCGCATGGAATGCGTCGCTCGCGCCCGATGCGCCGCGCACCGTCGTCATCGGACCGGAAGGTGGCTTCGAGGACGGCGAGATCGAGGCGCTCGCCTCCGAGGGGGCCGCGTGCGTTTCGCTCGGCCCGTGCGTGATGCGCGTCGAGATCGCGGCGATCGCGACCGCCGCGCTCCTGCGCGGCGCGTGAAGCCGGGAGCATGAAGTCGGGAGCATGAAGTCGGGAGCATGAAGCCGGGGCATGCAGTCGGGGCTCATCAACCCGCAAGCAGACCGGCGTCGATCGTGACGGTGCGCGTCGCCACGCGCGACGCGAACCCGAGGTCATGCGTGACGATGACGATCGCGATGCCCGCCTGCGACAGCTCGACGAGCGTGCGCTCGACCTCGGCCGTCGCAGCGGCATCGAGTGCGCTCGTCGGTTCGTCGAGGAGAAGGACGCGCGGCTCGAGCGCGAGGGCGCGCGCGATGGCGACGCGCTGCTGCTGCCCACCCGAGAGTTCGTGCGGCATCGCGTCGGGCCGCGCGATCGAGACGCGGGCCAGCGCCGCGAGCGCGCGTGCGTCGGCCTCGTGACGCGGAAGCCGCTTCGCCACGCGCAGCGCGAGCGAGGCGTTCTGCAGCACCGAGAGATGCGGGAAGAGCGCCCCCTGCTGGAGCACGAGGCCTGGTCGTGCGTCGGGGCGTGCATCGGGGCGTGCATCGGGGCGTGTGTCGCCGCCGGCATCGGATCCCGCGCAGCGGATCTCGCCCGCCTCGAACGGATCGAGGCCTGCGACCGCGCGGAGGAGCGTCGTCTTGCCCGAGCCGTTCGCGCCGAGGATCGCGACGCGCTCGCCCGCGTCGACCGACAGATCGACGCCGCGCAGCACCTCGCGACCACCGCGCGTCGCGCGCAGGCCGCGGACCTCGAGAAGCGGCGCCGTCATGCGTGCGCTCCCTTCTCGCGGGCAGCCGGCGCGAATCCACGCGCGCGCAGGCGCCGCTCGAGCCGGTTTCCGAAGAGGTCGCCCGCGATCGACAGCACGAGATAGACGAGCGCCGCGATCACGAGCATCTCGGGCACGCTGAAGCGCGCCTTCCCGATGCCGAGCGCGACGCTCAGGAGATCGGTCACGCCGATCACGCTCACGAGGCAGCTGTCCTTGATGAGGCTGTTGAGGTCGTTGACGATCGCGGGCATCGCGATGCGCACTCCCTGCGGCGCGATCACATGCCGGATCGCCTGTGCGCGCGTGAGCCCGAGCGCGCGGGCGGCGTCCCATTGGATCGCGGGAACGGCCTCGAGCCCGCCGCGGTGGACCTCGGCTTCGTACGCCGCGTAGTTCGCCGCGAGGCACAGAATGCCGACCGCAAGCGGCGGAAGCGTGAGGAACGCGGCGCCGCCGAGCGGATCGAGCAGCGCCTGGACCGCGGCGGGCGACGACGCGTGGAGCCACTGCCCGAGCGGCGGCAGCGAGAAGTAGACGAGGAAGATCTGGACGAGGAGCGGCGTGCCGCGGATGAGCGTCGTGTAGGCGATCGCGGAGCGTCGCAGCCAGCGTCGCGGCGAGATCCGCGCGAGCGCGAGCCCGAGGCCGGCCGCGGTCGCGAGCGGCATCGCGGTGATGGTGAGGAGGACGGTGATCCACGCGCCTTCGAGCACCGCGACGAGGATCGCGCGCGCGCCCGATCGCGCGCCCTCGCCCGACGCGGCGCCGAACGACTCGGCGATGCGATCCTGCGCGCGGCCGCGCCCGGTGCCGATCGCGCGCTGCGCGTCGTCGTAGAGCCCCCACCGCTGCAGGATCTCGCCGAGCGCGCCGTCCTTCTGCATGGCGCGGAGCGCCGCGTCGACCGCCTCGCCGAGTTCCGCGTCGTCCGCACGCGTGATCGCGGCATAGACGCCGGGCGCGAAGGTCCCCGGCACGACCGAGAGCACCGGGTCGGAACCCGCGTAGTAGGCGGCGATGATCGACTCGGCGAGCGCGGCATCGGCGCGTCCGAGCTTGACCTCGGTGTAGGGCGCGAGGCTGTCGTCGTACTGCAGGATTGCCTCGTCGGGAAATCCCGCGTCGCGCAGCACATCGACCGACGCCGATCCGTTGAGCACCGCGACACGCCCGCCCGCGAGATCCTCGAGCGACGACACGCGCTCCGCATCGGCCCGTCGCACCACGATCTGCTGCCCGAACGCGAAGTACGGCACGCCGAATCGCGCGACGGCGGCGCGGTCGTCGGTGACCTCGAAGCCGTTCATGAGGACATCGCAGCGGCCCGCCTCGAGCGAATCGTGGAGTGCGAGCCAGTCGGCGCGGTGGAGTTCGAGCGTGCGCCCGAGGCGTCGCGCGATCTCCTCCATGATGTCGACCTCGAAGCCGATGACCCGCGCCGGGTCGGCGGGATCGAGGAACGCGAAGGGCGCGCCGCCCGCGGGATCGGCGCCCCAGCGAAGCGGCGGCTCGGCGGGCGCGGTGGAGTCGGCGCGGGCGGGCGGCGCCATCGACAGCGCGGCGAACACCGCGGCGAGGGCCGCCGCAACCAGCGTGCGCATCGTCATGACTCCGCCGCGTTCCTTCCCGTGCAGTACGGGCATTCCGCGTCGCCGCAAGGCTCCATGTGCGCGGTCGCGGTCCCGCCGCCGACCGCGTCGAGCACCTCGCGCTCGATGCGCGAGGCGATGTCGTGCGATTCGACCACGCTCATCGTGCGCGGCACGCGCAGATGCATGTCGACGAAGTGGAGCCGTCCCTGGTGGCGGTGCCGGACCGACTCGTACGAGCAGATCCGCGGATCGGCCCCGCGCTGGTGGCGGTCGAGCACCTCGATGATGCGCCGATGGTCCTCCGCGTCCTGCCGCC
>JBEAQW010000170.1:0-21752 GCA_041163725.1 Planctomycetota bacterium | reverse complement strand
GGGAACCGTCCGAGGGGCAGCGACTCGGCCGCGCTACAGAGATCGTTGTTGGGCGGAATGATGCAGGATGCAACCGCGATCTGCACGCAGTTCGCGTCCCACGACTCGACGCAGCAGGTCGGATCGGCGGCACAGACCGTCGAGCAGCAGCCGACGAGATCGCAACCAGGCGTCGCGTGCACCGTGTTGCAGAAACCCGGGTTGCCGCAGGCCGCGGGCGGCGGCGGCGTGTAGTTGCCGACGAGCGCGGCGCCGCCGAGGCCAAGTGAGGTGTTCGTCCGCACCGAGATGCCCGCGGGCAGGCTGTCCGCAGGCACATCGCTCACGATGCTCCCGAGAAGCATCTGATCGAGCCGCCAGCCGCCGTTGCCGACGGAGAGGTTTCCGTTCAGGCCGATCACGGAAGTCGTGTCGATGGCGCCGGTCGAGTTGAAGAGGATGCTGGAGAGGTTGTAGTTCCCCTGAAGCCGCCAGGGAGCGCCCCAGCCGACCTGCCCGTTCACGATCGACGCGCCCGCTTCCTGCTGCAGCGTCAGCGAGAGGTTCGACAGCTCGATGGTGATGGTGATGCAGCCGAACAGCGGCCCGCAGAAGAAGTCGTACGCGAGGGTGCAGTTGCCCGGCTGCAACGAGACCGCCTCGAGGATCTGCCCGTTGAAAGGCTCGAAGTTCGGAGTGAACCGCGTGGAGCCGTTTCCGTTCAGCGGCACGACGGCGGAATTCGACTGGGTCTCGCTTCCGTCGGGCCCGGTGATCGTGAGCTCGAGGTTCACGACCGCCGTCGAACCTGGATCGACGAAGAGGGTCGCGGGGATGTCGGCCTGCGCGATTGCTGCGAGGGTGAGTGCGGCGAAGGTCGCGATTCGGTGGAGCATGGTGGCGATCTCAGAAACTGTCGAGGAGCCCGGAGGGTCCGATCAGAGGGGTCCGATCAGAGGGATCCGAAACGACCTCGCGACTACCTCGCTCCTCGAGCCGCGCGCCTGCAACGGCACTGAACGGACCGGGAGCAACCCGCCCCAGGCGACTCATTGCCGCAGGGGCTCTCTACGAGACCACAGATTCCGACAATCGCCGCGGCGAGGCGGAACTCGTCTCTTCTCTACGGACTTCACGGCGGGTCGTCGAGACTGTCGAACGACTGAACTTCCGCTCCGTGAACCCTAGACCTCGCTCTTATCCTCTCCGACTATCTTGGATTGTGCCGCTCCGAGCAACCTGTGCGGCGGGCGAGACCGAGTTTTCTGGCATTTCGGCTCCGCGGCCGACCCGCGCGCCTCGGGTGCGCCGCCGACCGATATGCGGTATGCATGCAGAAATCAGTCGATTTCGCGGCCTTCGCGACCACCATGGAGCACCTGTCGCGCCCGAGCATCGAGCGCCGGGCCCTTGGGCAGGACGGACCGATACCACTGCCACTGGCTCGCCCGCAGCGACATCAGGACCCGCATCGGCTCGTGCGCGACTCCGGGCAGCACCTGGTACTCGTGGGCAATCCCGAGCGCCTCGAGGTGCTCGTGCAGGGCCTCGTTCGCTGCCAGGGTCTCATCCCTGCTTCCCACGGCGATGCGGATCGGCGTGCGCAGCGTCCGGAGGCGCGCCGCGTGCTTCTCGGCGAGCCGCCAGGGACTCACCTCCTCGAAGAAGGCGAGATCCCCGCCGTAGACCCGTCCGAGCACCTCGCGACGCCGCGCCTCGGATGTGCGCGGGGCAGTCAGGAAGTCGCGCTGCACGGGCCCCGCGCCGAGCATCGAGATCGCGCCGAAGCGGTCGGGGTACTTGAAGCCGAAGCGCGCGGCACCGTAGCCGCCCATGCTGAAGCCATCGAGGATCCGGCCTTCGCGCGACGGAATCGTGCGGAAGCTCGCGTCGATGTGAGCGACGAGATCGTCGACGATCACGCGCTCGACGAGCGTCGAGCCGTCCTTCCAGTCGCAGTACATCCCTTCCGCGAGTCCGTTCGGGAAGACCACGATGACCGGCGGGATCTCGCGTGACGCGATCGCCGACCGGAAGTACGCGGCGAGCCGCGGAATGCCGGCGACGCCCCCGCCCGAACCGTGCAGCCAGTAGACGACCGGATAGCGGGCGTCGGGTTCGGCGTCGTACTCCGGCGGAAGCGCGATGTGGTACGAGACGAGCCCTCCCGCGTGCACGCTGTCGAACGCCTCGAAGCGCACGCTGCGGTCGATCGCCTTCTCGCCGATCCAGTCCTCGCGATAGCGCACTCGGTCCGCGGGCGCATCCCCGACGCCGACCATCGGGGCCGTCCCCGCGCATCCCGCGAGGACGAGTGCGACGGTGGCCGCGGCGATGCGGCATGCGCGGCGCCTCACCGCTTCCTCCTTCGCCATCCATCGAGCGATTGCGCGGTCATGCAGTTCAGGCACTGCGCCTTCGGCAGCCAGCCGCGCTGCGCGGTCAGCACGCCGAAGCGGAGTTCGTCGAAGTCGGTTGCGCCGTGCACATCGCAATCGATCGCCAGCATGCAGCCGGCCTCGGCCGCCGCGCGGACATGCGTGTCGCGCAGATCGAGCCGCATGTGGTGCGCGTTGATCTCGAGCGCAGTGCCATGCTCCTTCGCCGCCGCGTAGAGCTCGTTCATCGCGGGTTCGAGCCCCGGACGGCCGTTCACGAGCCGCCCCGTCGGATGGCCGATCACATGGACGAGCGGATGCGCGATCGCCTTGAGTAGCCGCGCGGTTGCCGCCTTCGGCTCCTGCTTGAGGGCGTTGTGCGGACTCGCGACCACCCAGTCGAGTTCCGCGAGCAGGTCGTCGGAGTAGTCGAGCGAGCCGTCGGCGAGGATGTCGACCTCGCTACCCGCCCAGATCTGCATGTCGGGAAAGCGCTCCCGCGCCGCGTGGATCGCCCCGATATGCGCCCGCAGCCGAGCCTCGTCGAGACCATTCGCCTGGAACTGGCTCTTCGAGTGATCGGTGATCGCGATGGTGTGGAACCCGCGTTCGCGCGCCCGCCGGACGAGTTCATCGATCGACATCGCACCGTCGCTCGCGGTCGTGTGCGAGTGGAGCTCCGCCTTGATGTCCTCGACGGCGAGGACCTCGGGATGCTTCGTACCCTGCGCGAAGGCGGCCACCTCGCCCCGATCCTCGCGCATCGTCGGAGGAATCCAGTCGAGTCCGAGCGCCGCGTAGACATCCTCCTCGCTCGCCGCCGCGACCGGCTCCGCGCCCTCGGCGATCTCGCCCTTTGCATCCTCGCGGAAGAGCCCGTACTCGTTGAGCCGCATGCCCTGCGCGATCGCGCGCTCGCGGAGCGCGATGTTGTGCTCCTTGCTTCCGGTGAAGTACATGAGCGCCGCGCCGAAGCGGTCGAGCGGCACCACGCGGAGGTCGACCTGCACGCCCGACTTCGTGAGCACGCTCGATTTCGTCTCGCCCTGCCCGAGCACACGCGCGACATCGGAGCGGCCCGTGAAGGCCTCCATCAGCCTCGCCGCGTCCTTCGACGCCGCGAGGATGTCGAGGTCGCCGATCGTCTCGCGCCCGCGCCGCAGGCTGCCCGCGTAGGCGATCCGCTCGACGAATGCGTGCGCGCCGAGCTCGGCGACGATCGCCTCCGCAAGCGGCATCGCCTCGCCGATCCGGATGCGTCCGCGCGCGGTCTCGGCGAACGCGATCGCCTCCTTCATGTTCTGGACGGTCTTGGCACCCATGCGCGGCAGCGCGGCGACCTTGCCCGAGTCGATCGCCGACTTGAGCGTGGCGAGATCGACCACGCCGAGCTCGGTCCAGAGCGTGCGGGCGGTCTTGGGCCCGATGCCCTGGATCGCGAGAACTTCCTTGAGCCCCGCGGGCACCTCCGCGCGCAGCTCCTCGAGTTCGGACATCGATCCCGACGAACCGAACTCGAGCACCTTCGCGGCGGTCGACGCGCCGAGGCCGTCGATCGCCTTGAGCGCGGAGAGCTCCATCTCGACGGCCGTCTGCGCGAGACCCTCGACGGCGCGCGCCGCCTTGCGGAACGCGTTCACTTTGAACACATTCGCCCCGAGGATCTCGGAGAGAACGGCGAGTTCCTCGAAGCACGCGGCGACTTCAGCGTTCGTGGCCATGACGGCCGCAGGGTATCAGGCGCGCGGCGCGAGCATCGCGAGCAGCACCTCGGCCGTCCGCGCGGTGCCGCCCTGCTCGCGGCGGATCACGGCGAGCGCCGAACGGGCGATCGAGGCGCGGGCGTCGGGCGACGCGACGAGCTAGGCGAGGGTCGCCCGAAGATCCGCCGCCTGCACTTGACGGATGCCACCGCCGGTCGCGAACGACTCGACGACATCGCGGAAGTCGGCGACGCGCGGACCGATGACGACGGGCTTGCCCAGACTCGCGGGCTCGATCGGATCGCTTCCGTAGAGCCGACCGAAGCTGCGCCCCATGACGACGACATCGGCGCGCGCGTAGATCACGCTGAGTTCGCCGATCGTGTCGAGCAGGTGGTAGCGCGTGCCGGCATCTCCGACCTCGCGGCGCGAGCGTCGCACGCAACCCGGAAGATTCGCGGCGACGCCGTACCACCACTCCGGCTTGCGCGGTGCGATCACGAGGATCGCGCCCTCGGGGAGCGCGTCGCGAAGAAGCGTCTCCTCGCCCGGCTCCGTGCTTCCTGCGACGACCACGGGAACTCCCTCGGGAATCCCCATCTCCGCGCAGAGCCGATCGACGCCGGGCACGGTTTCGCGGATCGCGACCGAGTCCCACTTCATGTTCCCGCTCACGAGGACCTCGGGCGCGCCGAGTTCGGTGAAGCGCGCAGCGCACAGCGTGTTCTGGGCAAGCACGACATCGGCGCGCGCGAACATCCCGCGCACGATCCCGCGCACAAGGCGGTAGCGACGGGTGCTCCGGTCGCTGAGGCGACCATTCACGACGGCGACGGGAATACCGCGCGCACGCGCCATGCGCGTCATGTTGGGCCAGAGCTCGAGCTCGACGAGCACGAGCAGGTCCGGCGCCGTGCGATCGAGCCATCGGCCGACGGACGGCGAGAAGTCGAACGGCGTACGCACGACCGCATGGCGCTCTCCGAAGAGCGCACGCGCGCGCGCGATGCCCGTGTCGGTCGTCACGCTCACCACGATCTCGGGCGCCTGGGCATCCGCCGCGAGCCGCTCGACGAGGCCGCGAATCGCATTCACCTCGCCGACCGAGACCGCATGGATGAGAACTCGCCGTCGCGCGGTGCGCGGGAGCTCCTCGCCGCGCCCGAGCCGCGCGGCCCAGTCGGTGCGGAGCTTCCCCGCGAGCGCCATGCGCGGCAGCCAGACCGGCAGCGCGAGGATCGCAAACAGCGCGTAGCAGAGATCGTGGACGAGCGCCTTCACGCAGCGGCTACCTGAGGTTCCTCGCCATCGCCGACAGCCACTTCGCGCTCTGCGTTCCCTCGGAGAGGTCCGCCACGCGACCCTTGCTGTCGACATACATGGTCTTGGGGATGGAGTTCGACGGGTTGATGCGACGCACGAACTCCATGAACTCCGCGGAGGCCATTCCCTCGAAGTCGTTCGCGGGGTTCGACTTCAGGTGCGCCTTCACGAGATCCGATCCCTTGCCGCGCGCGGAGTCCATGTCGACGCTCAGGCCGATCACCTGCATGCGCTCGGGCATCGATGCACGGAGTGAGTGCACCGTGCGCCGGTTCGCGAGACACGGTCCGCACCAGGTCGCCCAGATCTCGATGATCATCGGGCGACCGGCGAACCGAGCGAGCGAGACGGGATTCCCGTCGAGGTCGCGCACGGTGAGCCGGTGCACGGGGCCGAGCGTCACCTGCGGATCGGGCTCGACGGGTGCGGGCGCGGATGAGGGCGTCGACGCCGGCGTGGTCGCAGTCTCGCCGGCGCCGGGCACCTCGGCCTCCGCGGCCGATCCGGACGGAGCGGCGCTCGCGACGGGCTCAGGGCGGGACGCTTCGGCGCCGCCACCACCCGGCCGATCACAGCCTGCGGAAAGAAGGACGAGAAGAACGACACACGCGCGGAACATGCGGGCAGAATACCCGACCGTGCCTCGAAGCACCCCCACCACTCGCACGCATCCTTCCGCAAGCGGTTGGCTGATCGCCCTCGACACGGGCGGAACCTTCACCGACATCGTCGCGCGCGATCCAAGCGGCGCGGTGCGCCGGGCGAAGGTGCCGTCCGATGGATCGCTCCTCGCCACGGTCGTCTCGATCGAAGGCGCCCGCATGCGGATCCGGCCTGCGGCGGGACTGGTGCTTCCCGACGGACTTCTCGACGGATGGACCGTGACCGGCCGGGCAACCGGATCGGAACACTCCCCGCGCATCGTCGCGCAGCGTGGTGATGCGCTCGAGATCGAGCCCGCACCCGATGCATGGCGAGGCGAGGCCCTCCCGGTGGGCAAGCCCATCCGATTCGCCCATCCGCGCGGAGGGCTCGATGCACCGCGCCTCGGACTCCACATCGTGACGGGCACGCCGCTCGACACGCCGCTTCCGCAGATGGAGCTCCGTCTCTCGACGACCCGCGGTACGAATGCGCTCCTCGAAGGCAAGGGCGCCCGCGTGGGCGTGCTCGTGTCGGACGGACTGTCGGGCGTCGTCGAGATCGGCGACCAGACACGCGAGGATCTCTTCGCCCGCGTCCCCGCGCGGACGCGCGCGCTCGCGCATGCGGTCGAGCCGATCCCGGAGCGCACGCTCGCGGACGGCTCGATCGACCGCGCATGCGGACCCGCCGCGCTCACCTCGGCGGTGCATGCGCTCGCGGACGCCGGTTGCGATGCGATCGTCGTCTCGCTCGCGCACGCCCTCGCGAACGATCGCGAACGCGAGCTTGCGTCGGCGATCGGGAACGCGCATGGGCCGGTCGTCGCGGCGAGCGCGATCGCTCCGCATCCCCGACTCCTCACGCGCACCGAGACCGCGTGCATCCACGCGCAGATCGCGCCGACCCTCACCTCTTTCGTCGCCGACGCGACCGCCACCGCCCCCGGCACCCGCGCGTTCGTCTTCACGAGCGCGGGCGTGCTCCAGCGCGCGGAGCGCTTCCTCGCGCGGGACACGCTCTACTCGGGTCCGGCCGGTGGCGCGCGGGCGATCGCCGCGGTCGCGCGCCGGCACGGCATCGGACATGCCGTCGGATTCGACATGGGTGGAACGAGTTCGGATGTCTCTCGCACCGCCGAGGGGGAGGTCACGCTCCGCACGGAGTCGCGCATCGGCCGCATGACCGTGGCCGCGCCGAGCGTCGCGGTCGACAGCGTCGCGGCCGGAGGCGGCTCGATCTGCCGCGTGCGAGACGGTGCCTTCGAGGTGGGCCCCGAGAGCGCGGGCGCGAACCCGGGGCCCGCGTGCTACGGGCGTGGCGGTCCGCTCTCGATCACCGACATCAACCTGCTCGCCGGACGCATGGCGGGCGGGGACGGTTCGATGAGCCTCGATCGCGACCGCGCACGCGAGGCGCTCGACCTCGCCACGCGCGAGCGCGACTGCACGACCGACGAGGCGATCAACGCCTTCCTCGACATCGCGAACGCACGCATGGCGCTTGCGATCGAGGCGCTCTGCGTACGCGACGGCGTCGATCCGCGCGGCCATGCCCTCGTCGCATTCGGCGGCGCGGGCGGTCAGCATGCATGCGCCATCGCCGACCGGCTCTCGATCGACCGCATCGTGTTTCCCCGCTTCGCCGGATTCATGTGCGCCGCGGGCGTGTTCGAAGCCGAGCCCGCGCGTTTCGCCGTCCGCACGGTGCTCGAGCCACTCGATGCGTGCGCCGCGCGCCTCGACGGCGTGCGGGAGGATGTCGTGGCGGTGGCTTCGGCCGAACTCGCAGCGGATGGCTTCCTGCGCGGCGACGGCACGACGGTCCACGCCGCCCTCCGACTCTCCGGGCAGGAGTCGTCGATCACGGTGCCCTTCTCCGACGCCGCTTCGATGCGGGATGCCTTCCGCACGCGATTCGAGGCCCTCTTCGGATATGCGCCGCCTGCTCGCGCGATCGAGGTGGTCACGGTCGAGGCGCGCGTCGCCGCCCGGATGGAAGCCGCGCATGCGGCACGCCACGACGCGACCGGCGAAGCGACCGGCGCGTCGATCCGCATGATGAGCGAGGGCATGGCGTGCGAGGCCCGCGTGCTCGCCCGCGCGGCGCTTCGCGAGGGAACGCGCGTCGACGGCCCCGCGATCATCACCGATGCCGGCGAGACCGTCGTGATCGATCGCAGCTGGTCCGCGCGCGTCGACCCATCGGGCGACCTCGTCGCCGAACGACGCACGCCGACCGCCGCGCGAGAGAGCGCCGCCGAGCAGGAGCTCTTCGCCGCGCGGCTCGAGTCGATCGCGCTCGCGATGGGCAATGTGCTCGAACGAACCGCGCTCAGTCCGAACATCCGCGATCGCCTCGACTTCTCCTGCGCGATCCTCGATGCCGATGGAACGCTCGTCCAGAACGCACCGCACCTGCCCGTCCACCTCGGCGCGCTGGGCGTGTGCACGCGCGCCGTGGCGCAGGCGCTCGACCTGCGCGAAGGCGACATCGCGGTCACGAACCATCCGGCCTTCGGCGGCTCGCACCTCCCCGATGTCACCACCGTCGCACCCGTGTTCGTCGATGGCGCGCGCATCGCCTTCGTCGCGGTCCGCGCGCACCACGCGGAGATCGGTGGAACGCGTCCGGGATCCTTCCCACCCGACGCGCGATCGCTCGAGGAGGAGGGCGTCGTACTCGCGCCCTTCCACGCCGCGCGCGCGGGGAGTCTCGATCTCGATGCGTGCAGGCGCCGCTTCGCGGGGGGCCCCCATCCCTCGCGGAATCCAGACGAGAACCTCGCCGATCTCCAGGCGCAGGTGGCGGCGACGCGGCACGGCGTCGCGCAGGTCGCGGCGCTGGCGCGCGAACTCGCGGAGTCCGGCGGCTTCGCCGCACGATGCGAGGCGGAACTCGCGCGCGCGGAGCGTGCGATGCGCGAGGCGATCGAGGCGTTCGCGGGCGCCGGCGGCGTGCGACGCGCGGAGCGCCTGCTCGACGACGGCTCGGCCATACGCGCCTCCGTCGAGACGATCGCATCCGGTCCACCGCGCATGCGCATCTCGTTCGAGGGTTCCGCGCGCACGCACGCGGCGAACTTCAACGCTCCGCTCGCCGTCACGCGTG
Source organism: Planctomycetota bacterium (assembly GCA_041163725.1). Classification (GTDB taxonomy): domain Bacteria; phylum Planctomycetota; class Phycisphaerae; order Phycisphaerales; family SM1A02; genus QWPT01. Next base: position 12,616 of record JBEAQW010000170.1, on the reverse strand, counting down.
CGGCGACGCTCTACGCGCTCCGTCTGCTGATCGACCGCCCCGTTCCCATGAACGAAGGCCTGCTGCGTCCGATCGAGCTCGATGTCCCCGAGGGAATGCTGAACCCACGCTTCAGCGAGGACCCGCGCGCGTGTCCGCCCGTCGTCGCCGGCAATGTCGAGACGAGCCAGTCGGTCGTCGCGGCGCTCATCGACTGCCTCGGCTTCGCCGCCGAGAGCCAGAGCACGATGAACAACACGCTCTTCGGCAACGCGCGCTTCACCATCTACGAGACGCTCGGCGGCGGCGCGGGAGCAGGCGACGGATGCGACGGTGCCGACGCGGTCCATGTGCACATGTCGAACACGAGGCTCACGGATATCGATGTGCTCGAGCGGCGCGCGCCCGTGGTCATCCGGCGCTTCGAGGTCCGGCGCGGCTCGGGCGGTCGCGGCCGCGATGGACGCGGCGGCGACGGCATCATCCGCAGCTACGAGTTCCGCGAGCCCGTCTCGTTCTCCTTCTTCGGCTCGCGTCGCATGCATGCACCGAGGGGTGTGCGTGCGGACGACGGCGCATGCGGCGTACAGCACGGGCGAATCGGCGGCGTCGAGACTCGCCTTCCGGATCCGGTGCTCTCGCTCGAACTCGACGCGGGCGACCGGTTCACGGTCGAGACCCCCGGCGGCGGTGGATTCAACGCTGCGGGACGCGCGCAGGCAGATTGATCCGCTCGATCGAGCGTGCGCGGCCCGAGCCGAGATCGATCTCCACGAGCGCACCCTGCACCGCCTCGCCGCCCGACCCCATGTCGAAGGGCACATGCACACCCGTGGTGAAGTGCTTGAGCACGGCGGTCGTGTTGCGGCCGATCACGCTGTCGTGCGGACCCGTCATGCCGACATCGGTCTGGAACGCGGTGCCACCTCGGAGAATGCGCTCGTCCGCAGTAGGCACATGCGTGTGCGTGCCGAGCACGGCCGCGACGCGGCCATCGAGGTGATGCGCCAGAGCCGCCTTCTCGCTCGTGACCTCCATGTGCGCCTCGACGAGGACGATCGGCGCGCGCTCGGGCATCGCCGCAAGCAGCTGGTCGGCGCATTCGAACGGGTCGTTCGCCTGGATCGACCCGATGTGGATCCGACCGAGCAGCGTGATGACGAAGATGTCGCGCGGGCATCGCTCGTCGGCGGGAATGCGGATCACGCGCTTGCCCGGCGTCCGCGCCGAGAGGTTCGCGGGGCGCGAGACCGCCTTCGTCGGGTCATCGAGCAGCGGGATGATCTTCGGATCTCGGAACGCATGGTCGCCGAGCGTGCAGGCATCGACTCCCATGCGACGGAACTGTTCGAACAGCTCGGGCGTCAGCCCCGACCCGCCGCGCGCATTCTCGGCGTTCGCCACGATTCGATCCGGGCGAAAACGCTCCCGGAGCACGGGCAGCTGCTGGTCGAGGGCCATGCGCCCGGGCGCGCCGTTGATGTCACCGAGGAACGCAAGGCGAAGGGTGTCCTGGCTCGGTTTCATCGCGGGCACAGTAACCCGCGGGAAGCACCCCTGAGAAGGGGTGCGGTGATCGCTGCTTTTTTCCTACCAAGCGTTTGCACCAAACCCGAACCTGCTACACTCTCGTCGCACAATCACTTCGATTTGTGACGAAGAGTTGCGCGGTCGGTCTCGTTCGCCGCGCGTTCTCCTCCCCTCATCCCATGCAGTCGGCCGCGCTCGAGCGCGATCCGTCCATGCGGAACAAGGCGAGAAACGCGCGGAAATGCTCGGGTCGCCGATCCTCCCGTCGTGGGATTCCCTCCCAAGCCGACGCCACCTGATCCGGAAGATGATCCAGGTCGCGACTGCCGCCCGAGGTCCCTCGCTCCATCTCAACGCCATTCGGCATCTGATCTCACGGATCTCCGTTCTGGCCCGTTCGCCGTTGTTGCGGTCGATTCCGAGCCTGTTCGGAACACCACCGCGTACATCGCACGCGGGCATGGTCGGGGTTCGATTCGGTCCCCGACTCGGTACACGACTCGGTACACGACTCGGTACACGACATCTTTCGTGACCGCGTTCGAACGACCGGGCGCCTCCGCGAGTTTCGGCATGCTGCGGCCCTACTCAGTGCCGCGTCGGCTTCAGACAGTCTTCCGACGCGGGCCCGCTTCGACGAACCGTTCCGATCGTGTTTCGATCTCACCCGAACGCGTCCCAGCGGACCTCGACCACCACGACAAGACCAGACAGAACTTCACGGATCTCAACAGATCTCCACCGCTCTCCCCGGATCACCACGCAGGAAGCCAGCGGAGCCGTGCCACCCGGCCGACCTCCCCCGCGATCCATGCATCCACCCCGGTTGAGTCCAAGACAACCATGCTCACTCCAGTCATGTTCACAGCAGGAATGCAGGTCCGCCACCGCCAGCGCCCCGAATGGGGTGCGGGAACCGTCTCACGCGTCGAGACGCTGACCCGCGCGGGGAACCGCGACCAGCGTCTCTGGATCCGCTTCGGCGCCGCTGGCCTCAAGACGCTCCTCGCGAGCGCCGCCGACCTCGAGGTCGTCGAGGGCACGGGTGCAGCCGAGCACACCTTCGCTGCGCGCGAGATCGCGTCGGAGGGTGGCTGGCTCGGCGAGATCGCGAAGAAGCGCCCCGAGCAGGCGATGACCGACCTGCCGCCCGACGCGACCGACCCGTTCCTCACGCCCGAGCGCCGGCTCAAGAACCTGCTCTCGCTCTACCGCTTCGACGCGGGCACGAAGCTCATCGACTGGGCGGTCGCCCAGAGCGGACTCGACGATCCCCTGTCTCGCTTCAACCGCACCGAGCTCGAGGCCTTCTTCAAGACCTGGTCGCTCGATCGCGATGTCCAGTTGCACCGACTCGTGACCGACTTCCGTCGGCGCCGTGTCGCGGTCGATCCCCTGCTCGCCGACGCACCGCGCAGCGCGCTCGCGGTGTTGCAGAAGTTCGACAAGGTGCGGTGACACACCCGTTGCACCGCCGCATCAGGCCGCACAGTCGAGCCGATCGGCGTTCCGTCTGCGACGGCGGGGTCCGGAATATGCGCCGTCGCGCGCTCCCTTGATTTTCGCACGCTCTTTCCATCGATCCGTGCCACTGGCTGGCACGGCGGTTGCATTCCCCTTTCCGTGACGCACCCGTCGGTGCGCACGACAACCGAAGACGAGGAGAAGAGACGTGGACGAGATCAGCTTCCAGGACAAGATGAACCAGATTCTCGAGCGGATCCGCGAGCTGCCGTCGGCCAATGCCACGGCCGCAGGCGAGGCCGCCGACAGCGCGGAGTCGCGACGCGCCCGTGTCCAGTCTTCGATCCAAGAACTACAGGACGCGCTGGACTACCTCCGGCTGAGCGTCAAGTACCTGGTGTTCGATCTCGAGGCAACACGGCGCGAGAACGCGTATCTCCGCCGGATGATCGAGCAGTCCAACCGTGAGCGCACCCAGAAGCCGGAAGATCCGCAGGACGACGAGCGGCCCGACTTCGGCGCAAACGGTTGGGAATGAGCTGGTCCCGCTGGCAGGCCGCCATACCCCTGCCAGCCGCACTTGAGTGATCCGCGGAGGACGAACCGCGCGATCACTGGGCCGATCCGGAAAGGCAGCCGATCCAATGGGGGACGGCTGCCTTTCCTTTTTTCGATCGCGTCGACCGAGCGGCCTCAGTTCGCGCCCGCGACGCGGACCGACACCACCGTCGCCTCGTCGCGCGCGAGCGGAACCCACGCCTCCTCGTCGCCGAAGGCGAACTGGAGCGGACTGCCGTTCACCTCGACGACGAGCCGGACTCCATCGGGACAACGCGCGGGCACGCGCACGAGGACATCGAGCCCGGGCGCGACGCCGTCGATCTCGAGGCGCCGATGCACCCACGCTCCCGCCCGCTCGACGCGCGCGTGCACGCGAACTCCACCATCCTCGTAGTCGAGTTCGAGCGGCGACCAGGGCCACGGCCAGTCCAGCTTCATGAGCGCGAGCGGGTCAGGTCGCACGGCATCGTGCTCGGCGAGGTAGATGGACTCGCGCTGCCCGGGCCAGAGAGGGTCGAGCGCCGCATCGGGCGCGGCGCATCCCGCGACCGCAGGCAGAAGAAGGAGCGGAATCACCCGACGCATGCGGCGAGGATACAGTCCCGCCATGGCCTCCGAATCGACACCCGCGCTCGAGATCGCGCGCCTCCACTTCCGCTACGGCGAACAGGGCTTCGAGCTCCAACTGCCGGACCTCACGCTCGCGCGTGGCGAGGAGATGCTCCTCGTCGGCCGCTCGGGATGCGGGAAGAGCACGCTCCTCCAGCTGATCGCCGGACTCATGGATCCCGTGTCGGGAACGGTCAAGGTCGCCGGGCAGGACATCCACGCGCTCGCGGGCGCTGCGCGCGATCGCTTCCGCGGCCGCTCGATCGGCATGGTCTTCCAGACCTTCAACCTGCTGCAGGGCTTCACCGCGCGGGAGAATGTGCTGGTCGCGCTCCTGATGAGCGACCTTCCGAAGTCGGAGTGGGAGCAGCGCGCCGAGAGCCTCCTCCGCTCGCTCGGGATCGAGCGGCTCGACGCGCTTGCCGAGGAGCTTTCGGTCGGACAGCAGCAGCGCGTCGCCGTCGCGCGCGCGCTCGCGTGCCGCCCCGCGCTCGTCCTCGCCGACGAACCCACCGCATCGCTCGACCCCGAGAACGCGCTCAACGCCGTGCGCGTCCTTCGCGACGCCTGCCGCGAGCAGGGAGCCGCGCTCCTCGTCGTCTCGCATGATCCGTCGCTCGAATCGCACTTCGCCCGACGCGAGCGGCTCGATCACCTCGTGACCCGGGAAGGAGCCCACGCATGAGCGATCTCGCGATCGTCCTCCGCAGCCTGCGGACACGCGGCTTCTCGACCGCGGTCGTCGTCCTCCTCGTCGCGATCAGCGCGGGACTCCTCCTCGCGATCCTCTCGCTGCGCAACGCGGGCGAGCGCGCATTCGAGCGCGGCACGGGCAACGCCCACATGCTCGTCTCGAAGGACGGCAGCCCGCTCGTCAGCGTGCTCAACGGACTGTTCTACGCCAACCCGCCGAAGGCCCCCATCGCCTACGCGGAACTCGCGACGCTTCGCGCGTCGTTCCCGTGGGCGATGTTCGTGCCGACGGCGGTCGGAGACAGCTACCGCGGCTTCCCCGTGGTGGCGACCACCGGCGAGTTCTTCCTGAAGTTCGAACCGGTGCTCGGAGAACCGTGGGCGTTCACCGAGGGCCGTCGCTTCGAGCGCAACTTCGAGGTCGTGCTCGGCGCGAGCGTCGCGCGGGAGACCGGCCTGCGCATGGGCGCGGAGCTCGTACTCACGCATGGCTCGGGCAAGTCGCGCGAGGGTTCCGGCGAGGCCGAGCACGCGCATGTCCACGAGGAGTACAAGTACACCGTCGTCGGCATCCTCGCCCCGACGGGCTCCCCGCACGACCGGGCGCTCTTCACCGATCTCGAGTCGACCTGGATCCTGCACGCCCACGACCGCTTCGAGCGCGAGGGGAAGCACAAGACCGTCACGACCGACGATCTCGTCGAGGAGGACCGGGTGGTGACGGGAGTGCTCCTTCGCCTGCCGTCGCGCGAGGCGTCGAGCGCGCCGCCGGCGCTCGTGGCGCAGTACGACCGCCTGCGTCGCGACGGCTCCATCACCGTGGCGATCCCCTCGAACGAGGTGCAGCGGCTGTTCGGCATCGTGAAGAGCGTCGATGTGCTGTTCCTCGCGATGGCGGCGGCGACGCTCCTCTCGAGCGCGGTGGCGATCCTCCTCTCGATGGTCAACTCGATGAGCGAAAGGCGGCGGCAGGTGGCGATCCTCCGCGTCCTCGGCGCGAGCCGTGCGCGGATCTTCTGGCTCGTGCTGACCGAGAGCACGATCGTCGGACTCGCGGGCGCCGCACTGGGCACGGTCGTCTGCGGAGTCGGGCTCTTCGTCGCGACGCGCTGGCTGATCGCCGCGCACGGCATCGTGATCGCGCCCGAGATCGATCCGCGCAGCGCCGTGCTTGTCGCGATGGGCACCACGCTCCTCGCCGCGATCGCGGGTATCGTTCCCTCGGTCATCGCCTACAGGACGCCCGTCGCGCGTCATCTCCGACCGCTCGGCTGATTCGCCGCATGAAGTACGCCGCATGAAAGTCGTCTGGACCATCGTCGCGCTGCTGCTCGTCGGCGGCCTCTTCGTGCTCTTCCAGCCGCCGCGGCAGGAGCAACCGCTGTGGAAGCAGGCGATGGAGGAACCGGCTTCCGTCCAGCGGGAAGCCGAGCGGACCACCGAGCCGCCCATTCCCCCGACGAAGACCGCCGGAACCAGCGTCTTCGATGAACCCGCGCCATCCGGAGCGGCGTCCGCATCGCCCGCCGCGCCGTCCACGGCCACCGCTGCAGGCACGAAGTCCGATTCGAAGCCGGAACCATCCGCCGAACCGAAGCGCCCGAGCGCGGAGGCGATCGCGGCGGGCTCCACCTTCGAACCCGAGATTCCCGACATCCCCGAGGCCGAGCTCCTCCCGAGCCGCTTCGTGAAGCTCGCCGACGGATCGATCTCGGTCGATGACGCGTGGACGATCCGCGGAGAGGGAACCACCGACGAGCCCTACGAGATCTCGTGGGAGTTCCTCGCGAGTGCGCAGGAGGACTACATGCCGCGCCTCGGCGAGCGCAAGCTCCCTGCGCGGATCGCGTTCCTCTCGGGCAAGCATGTGAAGATCAGCGGCTACCTCGCCTTCCCGCTCGTCGCCCCCACCTCGAGCGAGTGCCTGCTCATGCTCAACCAGTGGGACGGCTGCTGCATCGGCGTGCCGCCCACGCCCTACGACGCGGTCGAGGTCCGGCTCACCTCCGAGGTGAAGGGCTGGAAGAAGCACACGATCAACTTCGGCGCGATCGAAGGCGTGTTCCGGGTCGAACCCTATCTCGTCGAGAACTGGCTCGTCGGTCTCTACCTGATCGACGAGGGAGTGCTCGATACCGAGATCTGAGGCGCGCGGCGAACGCGCTTCCCCCGCTATCTTGCGCGACATGCTTCGCACCGCCCTCCTCGCTCTCGCAGCGATCGCCGCGTCCGCTCCAGCCGAACCACCGACGAGCGTGCCGCCGGGCGCGCTCGCGCCCGAGGGCATGAGCACGCACGAAGGCGTGGCGACGAGACTGCGCGCGCTCGCGGGCACCGTGCCCGGCCGCGCGTCGATCGAGACGATCGCTACCTCGCGCCAGGGCCGTGCGATCGAACTGCTCCTCCTCGGCGAGCAGGATCCCGCGAAGCGCATGCCGGCGATGCTGCTCGTCGCGGGCATGGACGGCGTGAACCTCGCGTCGACCGAGCAGTGCCTCGTCGCGGTCGAATCGATGCTTCGCGAGCACGCGGATGCGCTCGGCGCGATGCGCGTGTTCGTGATCGCGGAGGCGAATCCCGACGCGCGGCACGACGCCATCGCACGCCGCATGCCGCGCGCGACGAACGCGCGCGTCGTCGACGACGACCGCGACGGAGCCGCCGACGAGGACGGACCGTCCGATGCGAACGGCGACGGAGTGGTCACCATGATCCGCCGTGTCGCGCCGCCGGGCGAGCCGGCCACTCATCTCGTCGATGCGGTGGATCCCCGCGTCGTGCGCGCGCCCGACCGCGAGAAGGGCGAGATCGCGACGCATCAGGTGTTCGTGGAGGGAACCGATCGCGACGGCGACGGGCGCGTGGCGGAGGATGCCGCGGGCGGCGTCGACCTCGACCGCAACTTCCCGCACCGCTGGCCGGAGTTCGAGCCCGACGCGGGCCCCTACCAGCTGAGCGAGCCCGAATCGCGCGGCATCGCGGAGTTCGTACGCGCGCATCCGGAGATCACCACCGCCGTGGTGTTCGGCCGGCACGACACGCTCGCGCGTTTCCCCGACACGAAGGACAAGGACGCGACCGGACGCACGCCGATGGTCTACCACCCCGACGACCACGCGCTCTACCGCCAGTTCGCGAAGCTCTGGAAGGACGAGACGGGCATCGAGTCTTCGGCACAGGCCGATCTCTCGGGTTCGCTCGTGCTCTGGCTCGCGAACCATCGCGGCATCGCGGCGGTCGCCGCCAACGGCTGGAACCGGCCGGAGGCACCGAAGCCGCCGGCGAAGGAGGCCACGGACGAAGCGCCGAAGGAGGCCGCGACCGAGGCCACGACCGAGGCCGCAGCCGGCGACGCTTCCGCCACACCGGAGCCTGACCAGGAATCCAAGCCACTCGAGAGCGGCGACGCCGAGCAATCCGCGTGGCTGCTCGTCGCCGAGAAGCTGTACGGCGCGGGCTTCGTCGACTGGAAGCCCTTCCAGCATCCGGTGTACGGCGCGTGCGAGATCGGTGGATTCGCACCCTTCCTGCGCGAAAGCCCCACACTCGCGCAGGCGCAGGACCTCGGCACGCGCAGCGCGCGGTTCATCGCGGCGCTCGCCACGAAGCGCCCCGAGATCCGCGCGAGCGATGCGCGCCTCACACCGCTCGCGGGCGGACTCGCGCGCCTCGAGTTCCGCGTGACGAACACCGGCAACATCGCGACCACGACGGAGATGGGTCGCATCACCGAGATGGTGCCGCCGATCGTCGTGCGTCTCGCACAGGCGGGTAAGCCGCTTTCGCCCGATGCGGTGCTCAACGGACGCCCCGTCGAGAAGATCGACCGCCTGCAGGCCGGCGCCTCGCGCGAGTTCAGCTGGCTCGTGCGCGTTCCGGGCGGCGGACCGCTCGAGATCGCCGTCAGTGGACCGTTCTTCGACGAGATCAGGACGACCGCCGCCCCCGCGGCCGGCAACGGAGGTGCACGGTGAAGCCGATGACGATGAATCACGCACACGCGGCGGCCGCCGCCTGCCGCAACGCGATCCTGGCCGGAGCGCTCGCCCTCGGAGCCGCGTCCACCACGCCCGCGCTCGCACAGGACCGCGTCGAGGCGAAGAGCACGATCCGCTTCGACCACTACCGCGACCATGACGAGCTCATCGCCGAGTCGAAGGCGCTCGCTGCGGCGCACCCGTCGCTGCTGACCTACATCGAGCTCGGCAAGTCCGTCGAGGGACGCCCGCTCTTCGCGCTCGTCCTCAACAACGCGCGCACCGGCCCCGACACGGCGAAGCCGGGCATGTACATCGACGGCAACATCCACGGCAACGAGATCCAGGCGAGCGAGACCGTGCTCTACACCGCGTGGTATCTCGTCGAGAACTACGGCAAGCTCGACCCGATCACCCAGCTCGTCGACCGCGCCGCGTTCTACTTCATCCCCTGCGCGAATCCCGACGGCAGGCAGAACTGGTTCGACCAGCAGAACAGCCCGCACTCGTCCCGAACCGGATACCGGCCGACCGACGACGACCGCGATGGCGTGGCCGATGAGGACGGTCCCGACGACCTCGACGGCGACGGCTCGATCGGCATGATGTGGCGCCGCGATCCGAACGGCACGCACCGCCGCAGCGAACTCGATCCGAACGAGATGGAGCGCGTGTCGCCCGAACCCCGCGCCGACGGCACGATCCGCCGTGGCGACTGGTCGATGGCCGGCATGGAGGGCATCGACAACGACGGTGACGGCCAGATCAACGAGGACGGCCCCGGCGGCTACGACATGAACCGCAACTGGCCGGCCGGATGGAATCCCGAGCATGTCCAGGGTGGCGCGGGCGACTGGCCGTTCTCCTATCCCGAGACCGATGCCATCGCGCGCTTCATCATGACCAAGCCGAATCTCGCCGCGAGCCAGGCGTACCACAACACGGGCGGCATGATCCTGCGCGGCCCCGGCGTTCCGCAGCGCGAGAACGCGTACGCGCGCGACCGCGGCACCTACGACGCCATCGCGCGCGTGGGCGAGCAGATGCTTCCCGGCTACCGGTCCATGGTCATCCACTCGGACCTCTACCCCGTACATGGCGGCTTCGTGAACTGGCTCGCCGAGAGCCTCGGCATCGTCAGCTTCACGAACGAGCTCTGGACGGAGAAGCGCATCTCGCAGAACGCCGGGACGCCCTCCGACGAGATGCGCGAGATCTGGCGCGAGCGGATCCTCTTCGGACAGACGCGCACGCCCCTCACCGAGGTCGACCATCCGACCTACGGCAAGGTGCTCGTCGGCGGAAACACGAAGTGGTCGGCGCGCATCCCCCCCGCGTTCATGCTCGAGGAGGAATGCCACCGCAACATGGCCTTCACGCTGTTCCATGCCGCCGAGATGCCGCGCGTGTCGTTCGGCCCGCCGCTCGTGCGTGCGCTCGGAGGCGGACTGTGGGAAGTCACCGTCGAACTCCGCAACGATGCGCTCATCCCGTCCCGCACCGCGCGCGCCGCGCAGACGAAGTCGGGCATGCCCGACCGCCTGCGCATCGAGGCGCCCGCGGGAGTCTCGATCGCCGCGTCGGGTCTCGCCGATCGGCGCTACGACCGCGGTTTCGATGTGCAGCGCGAGCAGCCATCGGTCGTCGAGCTCGAATCAGGCGTGCCGGGCCGTGGTTCCGCGTTCGTCCGCTTCCTCGCGAGCGGACCGGAAGGCGCGGTGATCCGGCTCTCCTATTCGGCGGAGAAGGCGATCGACGCGAGCGACGAGGTGAAGCTGACAGCGAGCGATCCGGCGTCCGCTGGCCCGGGGCCGGGCGCGAAGTGAGCTCCGACGCGCCGCCGCCGTGGGACACGGTCGTCGTCGGTGCGGGCGCCGCGGGACTGTTCGCCGCCATCCACGCGGGCCGTGCGGGTGCCCGCGTCCTCGCGCTCGATGGAGCGAGAACGCTCGGCGCGAAGATCCTCGTCGCCGGTGGCGGCCGATGCAATGTCACGCATCACGCCGTCGACGAGAAGGCGTACGCAGGTAGCTCGCCGAACGCGATCCGCAATGTGCTCCGCAGGTTCGGCGTGGCCGACACGGTGCGGTTCTTCGAGGCGTACGGAGTCGAATTCAAGCGCGAGGACACGGGCAAGCTCTTCCCGACGACCGACGACGCACGCACGATCCTGAACGCGCTGCTCTCGGCCGCGCGCGACGCCGGCGTCGAGATCCGTCACCCGAGGCGCGTGACCTCGATCGAGCGCGACGGGGACGGCATGTTCACGATCCGCGGGGAGTGGGGCCTCGAGCGCACGAGGTGCCTGATTCTCTCGACCGGCGGCAAGGCGCTGCCGAAGTCGGGCTCCGACGGAGCGGGCTACGAGTTCGCGCGCGCGCTCGGTCATTCGGTGACCGAACAGGTGCATCCTGCGCTCGTGCCGCTGATCCTCCCGGGGACGCATCCTTTGCGTGGCCTTTCGGGACTGACGCTTCCCGCGACACTCACGCTTCGTTCCCCGACCGGCAAGGTGCTCAAGGAGTTCACGAACTCGCTTCTGTGCACGCATTTCGGCCTGTCGGGTCCGTGCGCCCTCGACATCAGCCGCTACTGGCGCGCGGCGATCCTCGAGGACCCCAGATCGGGTCTCTTCGCGAACTTCATCTCCGAGGAGCGCGAGGACACGCTCGATGCGAAGCTGCTCGCGAGCCGGGCCGCGAATGCTCCCGCGTTCCTGCGCGACTTCGTTCCCGAGCGGCTCGCGCGCACGCTGTGCGAGATCGCGGCGATCGATCCGACGACGAGCCTCCGCCAGCTCACGCGCGACCAGCGAAGGGCGCTCGCGCGCGCGGCGTGCGCACTGCCGCTCTCGGTCGAGGGGGACCGCGGATTCACCTACGCGGAAGTGACGATGGGAGGCGTGCCCCTCGCAGAGGTGAAGCTCGAGACGATGGAGTCGCGCGTCTGCCCGGGCCTCCACCTCGCCGGCGAGATCCTCGATGTCGACGGCCGCATCGGAGGCTTCAACTTCCAGTGGGCCTGGGCGACCGGCTTCATCGCAGGCGCCGCGGCAGGTGCGGGTACACTGCCCTCCCCGGGGCGGTAGCTCAGCGGTCTAGAGCCGTCGACTCATAATCGATAAGACGCTGGTTCGAATCCAGCCCGCCCTACTTCAAGAGGCGCGCGCGAAACTGGCGCGCCGAACGGTTCAGAGTGAACGCCCTGGCCTCCCGGCAGGCGCGTTCGCCTTTTGCCACGTGCGTACGGCGTTTTGCGACAAGGGGTTGCGTGCGCGGGGGTCTCTCAGGGTGGGCCAGACGCGGGGTGCCGCCGGTGCGCTGGCCGACCGTCGCGGCGACCTCGACGGTTTGTCTCTCCGAGCATCGCGAGACCTCGCGCCCCGAAAGGTCTCTGGTTCACCGTTCCTGAAGCCGAATTGCACGAACTCATAAGCAACCGAGGCGCCTCCGCCGAAATCCGAACGGCGCCAAGGGCGCGGGACGCGGAAGTCTCGGGCGATGAGTCGGAGTGAGCGACGTCGCGGCGATCTGGAAGCGAACCCGCCTCAGCTCCGCGAAGATCTCCTCGGGACGGTGCCGCTTCCTGATTGAACTCCTCAACGGAGCCTCCTCTCGGCCCCCCGGGCCGCGAAAGTCTCTCATAGCGGGTGGACCTGTTCAGCGCACCCCTGTCACCGGGAGGTCTCCCATGCTTCAAACCTGGCCGCGCAGCAGCGATTTCCGGATCGGACGGACGCTGCGTTACCGGTGGACTCAGCAGCGGGGTAAGGTCACGCCCTCGGCGCCAGGCGCTTCGGCACG
>JBEAQW010000169.1:0-3005 GCA_041163725.1 Planctomycetota bacterium | reverse complement strand
ATGTCGGCGGCGCAGCCTGCGGGTTGCGTGCATGCGCCCCATGCGCCGAGGAGGATCGAGAGATCCGCCGCGTCGACGAATCCATCGATGTTCAGGTCCGCGGGTACCGCGAGGTCGCTGCGCCACGCGCCGCGTCCGTAGGTTCCGACGGCGATCGTGCGGCGCGCGCGGTTGATCTCGAGCTGTCCGATGTTCACATTCGGCAGGTCCGGTCCGGACTTCGTCCACGAGGTGCCGGAATCGAAGCTCGCGTACACGCCCGCGCCCGAGCCGACGAAGATCGTCGGTACGCCGCGATCCCAGTCGACCGCGAGCGCCTTCGCCGTCACGCCCGAGGGCAGTGAGCCCGTGAAGTTCACCCAGTTCGCGGCGTTGTTCGTGCGCAGCACGCGCACGCCGTTCGATGTGTTCCGAGCGATCACCGCCGAGAGCGGATCGCCGGGTCGCGTCGAGATCGCCGCGATGCGCGTGCCGTCGTTCGTGCGCACGCGTGACCAGCTCGCGCCATCGTCCGTCGTGCGCCACACACCGCCGGCGCTGTTTCCGACCCAGATCGTCTTGGGATGTCCGGACACCGTCGCGATCGCGGTAAGCGTGCCGCCATCGGCCAGTTCCGTGCCGCTGATCGCCGCCCAGTTCGCGCTTCCTCCCGTGATCGACGACAGGTTGCGCCACATGCGGTTCGTCCCGCCGTAGATCGTCGTGCCACCGTTCGCATCCGCGACAAGCGGAGCGATCCACTCGCGCGTGTCGCTCTGCCACGGTCCGCTGATGTCGGTCGTCGCGTTGCCGGTCTTGCGGTACACCCGCAGGTAGACATAGGTCGTGAACAGCGTCGTGTACACCTCGTTCAGGAACACGCCGTAGCCGCCGTCGCCGCCGGTCAACTGCGGCCAGGAAAGCCCGCCCACCGCGGTCCCCGCCATGCCGTTGTCCTGCGTGCCCGCCATGACGCGGTTCGCATCGTTCGGATGCTCGTGGATGGTGTAGTTCTGGATCGCGGCGAGCGTCGCGTTGCAGTTGATCCACTGGCTCCCGACGCGGCGCCACACGCCGCCATCGCATCCGAACCAGGGCGTTCCGTCGGCGCCGAAGGCGACCGCGTGCTGGTCGGGGTGGATCTGGCCGCCCGAACCGGAGATCTCCGCCCAGGTCTGGCCGCCGTTGGTCGACTCGATCACGCCCGCGGTCGCGTAGATCGGCGAGACGCCACCGCAGAACACGCGGTTCGGGTTCGACGGGGCCACGCCGACGGAGATGTCGTACCAGGCCTGCGGAGCCGCGAAGTTCGGCGTCGCGGAGAGAAGCGTCCAGCTCGTTCCACCATCGCTCGTCCGGTAGAAGCCCGCGATGTTCCCGCCCGACGCGAACGCGGCGTAGAGGACATCCGGCGTGCCCGCGCACTGCGCCATCACGATGCGGTCGAATCCGCCCGTCGGCAGTCCGCCACCGAGCGTCGTGAAGGTTGCGCCGCCATCGAGTGAACGGCGGATGCCGCCACTGCGCACCGCCACGAACACGCGCTGCGGGTCGAGCGGATCGACCGCGAGGCTCGAGCAACTGCCGGAGATCGGCGTCGACCAGGTCGTGCCGCCGTTGATGCTGCGCTTGTATCCGCCGTCGCCCGTCCAGTGAATCGCCGCGGGAGCGCCCGCCGACTTTCCTGGCACGACCGCAAGTCCGCTACAGGTCGATCCGAGCACGCCGTTCGTCGCGACGACGCTCCATGTCTCGCCCGCATCGAGCGACCGGAGCAGCCCGCCGCCGGGCGCGCCGGTCGTGTACTCGCCGGTACCCGCGTACACCGTGTCGGGGAACACGCGATCGAGCGTGATCGCACCATGGTTGAGGCTTGCGGCGCGGTCCGAGACCGGCGCCCAGTTCGCGCCCGCATCGACGGTGCGCCAGACTCCACCGCTCGCAGCGGCCGCATACGCGGTGCCCGCCTGCGTCGGATGGCACGCGATGCCGACCACGCGGCCGCCCGCGTTGTTCGTCCCCGACCAGTACTCGTTCGCCACGGGCCGCGGACCGATGAAGTTCCACTGCATGGGCGCGGGCGTGTCGTTGTTCCACTCGAGCGCGCGCATCTCGTCGGTGACGACATCGCCGAGGATGCGCCAGTAGCGGTAGGGCGGCGGGCCGAAGCCGGTCCGCGTGCGCGGGTTCTCCGTCGAGATGACCTCGAGCGGCCGACCGCTGTCGTCGAGCACGCGGCTCTGCGAGGAGGAATCGCAGCCGGTCGCGAGCAGGGTGGCGAGCGGAAGCAGGGCGGCGAGCGGACTCGGGCAGGGGCGCATGACCGCCACGCTACTGGATCGACCCCTCCGCCGAGCCCTTCCTTCGATGCGATGGCCCGAGATTCCTCGCTACCCTGCCCGCATGGAGTCGCCCATGTGGATCGGAGTGCTGATCCCGGCGCTGCTCTCGATCGGAGCCGTCGCGCTATCGGTCCGCGCCTCGCGCCACCGCCGCTTCCTGCACGACATGCCGACCTCTCCGACGGCGGGCGTCTTCATCGGCGATGTCGAGGTGAAGGGACGGGTCGTGAGCGAGGAGCCGCTCGTCTCGTATCTCTCCGAGACCCGCTGCATTCACCATGCCTGGACGATTACGGAGGACTGGGGCCGGTGGGTGACCGAAACCTACCGCGACGAGAAGGGCAACACGCGCACGCGGCAGCGCTGGGAGACGGGCTCGATGCTCGTCGCGTCGGGCGGTGAGCGGATTCCGTTCCACATCGAGGACGAGACGGGTGTGCTGCTCGTGCATCCCGACGGCGCGTCGCTCGAGGCGAGCGCCACGGTCCGCTTCGCCTGCGGACCCGATCACCCGAGCTACTACGGGAAGGGGCCAGCCGGCGCGGTCAGGGATTCGCTGCATCGCCGCAACTTCCACGAGGATGCGATCGCGGTCGATGCACGCGTGTTCATCGTCGGGCGTGCACGCGAGCGCAGCGACATCGTCGCCGCGGAGATCGCGGCGCACGCCGACGCGCGCATGTT
>JBEAQW010000168.1:0-6148 GCA_041163725.1 Planctomycetota bacterium | reverse complement strand
ACACGATCTGCCGGTCGGACGCGGACGCGACGAGCACCGAGAGCGGCCACGGGTCGTCGCCCTCGGCGTCCGCGGTCTTCGGAAGGAGCGGATCGGCCTTCTCGACGAACTCGGGGAACCGCGTGACGGGCACGATCAGCCGCGCGAGCATCCAGCGGTCGGACCCCTTCCGGTACCGGTCGAAGTTGGCGACGGTGGGCTGCATCTCGAGCTTGGCGGGCGGAAAGAGCCCCGCGTAGTCGAGGACGGAATCGAGGAGGAGTCGGACTGCGTGCATGGTGGCTCCATCGGGCCCTTTCCGCGCATCGTCGGATGCGAGGGAATGGTCACCGCGGCAAGGCGTCGATTATGCAGGATTTCCGCCGCTGCGTTTTTGCCGCCGGGAGCGGCACGCGACGAGAGGCGGGATAGAGTAGCCCCCCGATGGAGAGACGCTCCGACATCGCATCCGATCCGGCGGTCCGCCCCGCGCGTGCGCTCGGATCGGGCGCCCTTGCCCGCCTCGGGCGTGCATGCGGCGGGATCCTCGTGGCGATGTACGCCGTCGGGATGATGACCGGATGCGCGGGGAACGAGCGGATGCGCGCGTCGATCGACGCCTACTCGCATGGCGCGTACCCGCTCGCCGCGGAGCAGGTCACGCACGAACTCGATGCCGCGGCGCAGGATCGGACCGATGGGCTCCTGACCAAGCTCGAGGCGGGCATGATCCTCGCGGCAGCCGGCGAGGGCGGGCGCTCGAGCGATGCGTTCCGGTCCGCCGACGAGGCCATGTGGCAGTATCTCGACTCGGAGCCGGAGGTGAGGATCTCCGAGATCACCGCCGCGCTGCTCACCAACCAGACCGTGATTCCCTACCGCGGCACGGCGACCGACCGGATCATGTGCTCGGTCTATCAGGCGCTGAACTTCATGGCCGATGGAAACCTCGAGGCCGCTGGCGTCTCGCTGCGCCGCAGCTACGAGTGGCAGCGCGACGCGGTCGAGCGGCGCGCGAAGGAGATCGAGAACCTCGAGAGCGAGGCGCGCGCCCACGGCGAGCGGAAGGGCTACGACCTTTCTCGGGCGCTCGACGATCCGCGCACGCGCTCCGATCTCGACAGCGCCTACGGCCCGATCCGCGAGATGCAGGCGTACGCCGACTACGCGATCCCCTACGCGAGCTACATGCAGGGACTGCAGCAGATGATGACCGGGCGCGCGGACGCCGCCTCCCAGGCGACCGTCGTGTTCAGGAAGGTCGCGGGGATGCTGCCCGAGTCCGACCGTGGGCCCGTCGAATCCGATGCGCGCGAGGCGGAGGATGCGTCGATCGGGAAGCGGCCGGCACCGACGGTGCACATCATCCTCGAGAGCGGGATGGCGCCGTCCCTGCACGAGTTCAGGATCAGCGTTCCGATCTACTCGAGGTCCGTCCCCTATGTGGGCGCCGCGTTCCCCGTGCTGCATCTCGAGCAGCCGGGCCCCTCCGGATTCTCGGTGGTTTCCGGGGGATCCCGCGCCGAAGCAAGCCTCCTCACCGACATGGACCGCGTGATCGCGGCCGATCTGAACGCGCGGCTGCCCGCGATCATCGCGCTCACGGTCGCCTCGAGCGGCGCGAAGGCGGTCGCAACCTACTTCCTGCAGGACGCCGCCCGAAACACGAGTAAGGACGCGGCGATCGCGGTCGCGATCGGCGGGCTGATCTACCAGGCCGTTGTGAACCATGCGGATCTCCGCATCTGGCGCACGCTGCCGAAGCGCGTGTACCTCGCGAGAATCGCGGCTCCGGAAAGCGGCATGCTGACGATCGAGCTCGAGGACGGGCAGCGGATCGGCCCGATCGCGGTGGAATCGGACGGCGCGACCGTCGTCCATCTCCGCGTACCCGGTCGGGGCGCGACCCCGGCCGTGCGTACCATGAGATTTCCCCGATGAGTGACGGCGCCGCGTCGGATACGAGTGCGACGATGGGCACGACGAAAGAGATCTACGACGGAGCGAACCACATGCACGCAGAGACGACCAGCACGGCGATCCCGACGACCACCGCCAATCCCGCACACCGCACCGCGGGCGACCGCTGCCGTGCCCTCGCCCTCCTTGCAGGCCTCGCCCTGCTCGGCGGCTGCGCGAACGCGAACCTCGCGCAGTCCGGGACGGCGCGGTTCGGATCGAATGTGCCCTTCGAGCGCATCACCCGGAACGGCTGGCTCGAGTACAAGGCCAACATCATCGGCGTGCGCGAAGGAACCGTCAGCGACAACATCCGCCGCGTCGCGATCGATGTCTACAGCGACCAGGCGAACACGCAGCGCTTCAGCTACCGGTTCGAATGGTTCGACGCGGGCGGCATGCCCGTCAGCGCGCCCGCATCCACCTTCACGAGCGTGGTCATGCAGCCGAAGCAGACCGTGACCCTGACCTCCGTCGCACCGTCGCCCGCCGCCACGGACTGGCGCGTGACCTTCCTCGACGAGAAGCACTGAACTTCCCAGCCCGAATCCCGAGCACCTCCAGAAGGGACCGCACATGAACCACTCCGCTCGATCCTGCTCCGCCTCCACCCGCGCAGTCGCCCTCGCATCGACGCTGGCGTCCGCGCTCGCTTTTCTTCCGATGGGATGCCAGAAGGCGCAGTATGTCGACCCGAAGGGCAACGAGCTCGTCGTCAACGTCGACCGCATGAACATCCAGGACTGGTCGATGCTGTCGGACCAGGTGATCCAGTCGATGGTCACTTCGGGCACGCTCGCGCGGCTTCCGAACCAGCCGGCGGGTCTGCTCCTGAATCCCGTCGTCAACACCACCACCCAGCAGTTCGACACGGATGCGATCATGAAGAAGATCCGCATCGCACTCATGAACACGGGCCGCGTCGAGGTCATCATGGCCGACGACCTGTTCGGTGGCGCCGAGGACCGGATCGCGCGCGAGGCGCAGCGCCGCAAGGATCGCGCTGCGGGCGTCGACACCGATGCCTCCAACAGGAACGTGCCGGACATCACCATCACGGCGAAGCTGCTCGAGGACCGCGCGCGCGCCGGCAACACCCGTCAGGTCGCCTACATCCTGCAGATGAGCCTGACGAACACCACCTCGGGACGCGCGATGTGGGAGGGCGAGGCGCAGATCGTCAAGCAGGGCGAGCGCGCGAGCGTCGGGTTCTGAGTCCGTTCCACGACCCGAATCCTCCCGACCCGAAAGCCTCGCATGGAGTCAACCTGCCGCCGCGGACGAAGCGTCCGCGGCGGCGTTCGTTTCCGACTCCCCGACTGGCTTCGCCTCCGGTTCGAGTCCGGGCGGAAGCGCTTCGCCGACCCGCTCGGCGAGCCAACGCGCCAGCGGGAGTGGAATCGGATGCTCGCGCGCGAGTTCCACGACCGTTTCGAAGCACGGCCGTGCATCCTGCCTCGCAGCGAGCGCGTCGAGCCCGTCGAACCAACGCTTGCGAAGCGCGTCGTCGAGCGCGGCCTCCCATGCGCAGTACGCGGCGAGCGGCTCGCCCTCGAGGATGACGCCGCCGAAGCACGACTCCTGGCGCTGGGATGCGAGCGACCAGAGCGCGTAGTACGGGGGGTTGTAGGGTGTGTAGCGGTACTTGCCCTCGAAGAAGGCGCCCTTGAACCTGACGCGCTTCGCGTCGGGATCCCAGACGCCGTTGGTCAGGAAGGGGCGCGCTCCCGTGTCGAGCGACACCTCGGCGCTGGTGACCTTCGGCTTCTCCATCACGCGGAATCCGAAGGGCGGCGGGAGTTCGAACTCCCACTTCCCCGCGCGGATCGACTCCTTGACCTCCGGCGCAAGCGCGGGTGAATCGAGCGCGATGTCGCGGTACTCGCGGGAGATCTTCAGCCAGAGGAGGAACTCGAGTCCGAGCGGCGCGAAATCGGCGAGCTTCGTCGCCTTCCGGGTCGGATCGAAGCGCACGAGGACGCGGGTGATCGCCGGGATGAAGACCTGATCGGTCGCCCACGCCCGCTCGCGGCTCGAGAAGTTCCCATCGATGCCCAGCACCTGCGCCGCGGCGAACTCCGTGGGCGTGAGATAGCCGCGTTCGGCGAGGAGGATGACGAGCGGCTGGAAGACGGTCAGCTGGAAGGACTCGTCGTCGGTGCGTGCGCCGAAGTCCTCCGCGCGCCGGGGCATGACGCCGATCCGCTGCGCCTGGACAACCGCCTGCATGCCCGAGTACATGAGGTAGGCGTCGGCGGCGAGCGGGATCATCTCACCCTCCCACCAGGTGCGGAAGTTTCGTCGGGCATCGGCGTCGGGGAGCTTCCTTACCTCGACGAACCGCCCGAACAGCTTCATCCACAGGATGCCGCTCTCGACCCGGTCGCGCATCGCACTCCACTCGGGTCGTGGATCGGCGAACTGCTCGTAGTAGGCGCGCGTGCTGCCGAGGGCGCTGTCGATGCGCGAGATCGCCCCACGGTTTCCGATCTCGCTCGGCAGAGCGCCTTCGGAGAATGTCCCGCTGAAGCGCAGCCCAAGGGTGTCATCTCGCTTGCCTTCGGACCCGTAGAGTTGCGCGATCGCCTCGGTGCTGCTCCGGTCGGTCTGGTTGGTCAGGAACACACGACCGGTCTGCTCGCCGGCGGCGGAGATCTCGATGCGGACCTGACGGTCGCGGCAACCTCCGAGCATGAGCCCGGCCGCGGCGAGAAGGATGGCGAGCAACGCGGGTCGCGAAGTCATGCCTGCATCGTATCCGCGCATCGGGTCCCTCCCGAGGCATGCCACGCTTATCCTGCACGCTTGCCCGAACCAAACGACGCAGCCGACAGCGCCCCCGCGCCGCATGATCCCTTCGCGGCCATGCGGGAGCGGAACTACCGCCTGTACGCGATGGCATTCGTCTGCTCGAGCACCGGACTGCAGATGCTCTCGACCGCGATCGCGTGGGAGATCTACGAGCGGACGCACGACGAGTTGATGCTCGGGCTGATGGGGCTCGCGCGCGCCCTCCCCGTGCTTGCGCTCACGCTGCCCGCCGGGACCATCGTCGATCGCTCGGACCGGAAGAAGGTGCTCGCCATCACCCAGTATGGATTCGCGCTCGTCGCGGCGGCGATGATGCTCGCAAGCCTGACGACGGCGGTGCTGTGGGCGTACTTCCTGCTGCTCGTGATCTCCGGATGCGTGCGCAGCTTCAACGCGCCGAGCCGGGGCGCCCTGCTGCCGTCGCTGCTGCCGCCCGAGCGGTTCGAGAACGCAATCGCATGGCAGTCGGGCTTCTTCCAGTTCGCCGCGGTCGCGGGCCCGCTTGTTGCGGGCGGACTGATCTACCTCTGCGGAGGTGCGTGGCCTGCATACGCGACGACGGCCGTGCTCTGTGCCCTCGCGGGCACCGCCGCCCTGTTCCTGAATCCGCGTCCGGTCGTGCGCCGCTCGGCGCCACCGCGCTTCCGCGACATGCTCGCGGGAGCCGAGCACATCTGGCGCGAGAAGACCATCCTTGGCGCGCTGACGCTCGACCTCCTCGCGGTGCTCTTCGGCGGGGCCACCGCACTGCTCCCGGTCTACGCGGAGATGCTCGGCGTCGGGCCGATCGGGCTCGGTGCGCTGCGGGCGGCACCGTATGTCGGTGCATTCGGCATGGCGATCTACCTCGCGTCGCGGCCGAGCTTCCGCAACGCGGGCGCTGCGCTGCTCTGGAGCGTGGTGGGCTTCGGCGTGTGCATGATCGTGTTCGGTCTGAGCGAGTGGCTTTGGTTGTCGCTCCTCGCGCTCGCCGTAAGCGGCGCGCTCGACAACGTCTCGGTGGTCATCCGGCACCTGCTCGTTCAGATCCGGACGCCCGACGACCTTCGCGGGCGAACGACGGCCGTGAACACCGTGTTCATCGAGAGTTCGAACGAGATCGGGGCCTTCGAGTCGGGACTCGTCGCCAAGCTGTTCAGCCCGGTGGTCTCGGTGGTCAGCGGCGGCATCGGGACGATCCTCGTCGTGACATTCGTCGCCGCGGCGTTCCCAGAGCTCCGTCGCATGCGCAGGCTGACGGAGACGAGGGAGGATGTGTTCAAAGCCGAGGTGGACGAGGAAGAGCACCGCCGTCTCGGCACCGAGGGGTGATCCGCCGCGCCTGCCGCGATCTGTCACTACACGCGCAGTTTCGGAATCTGATCGACCGCTGAACCGTATTTGTTGCAAGTGCCGAGAA
>JBEAQW010000167.1:0-11885 GCA_041163725.1 Planctomycetota bacterium | reverse complement strand
CCTCGGGCTGCATCAGCCCTTCAGCCACCGACCGCCAAGAAGTGCGCCGCACGCCAGCGAACGAGAAGCCCGCCCCGAGGCTCCGAGCATCCCCCGACGCGTCATGACCGTCTCCTCCTCCATCTCCGATGCAGCGGGCATCGCGACCTCCGGCGCGACCGCCACGCTCGACGAACTGGCGCAGCGGTTCCAGACCCTGCCCGTCGCCAGCCTCGCGCCGGCGATCGTCCTCCTCCTCGGCGGGCTGCTCCTCCTGATCGCAGGCAAGCATGTGCTGCGTCCGGTCATGGTCATCATGACGGTGCTCCTCGGCGCGATGCTCGGCCCGTCGATCCTCGGCGGACTCGCCCCGCAGGCGCCGGGCATGCTGCTCGCCTTCATCGGCGGGCTGGTCGGACTCGTCTTCGTCGCGATCGCCTGGCGGCTCGTCCTCGGGGCCGCGACCGGCGTCGTCGCGGCGTTCGCGTGCGCCTTCATCGCCATGCTCCTGATCGACGCCGGCGCGATCGATGCGCGCCTCGGCGAGATTGCCGGCGCGCCGATCCTCAGCGAGCACGATGCCGAACTCCATCGCGCGGTCGTCGCGCACACGCCCGCGCTTGTCCATCCGCTCGTGGATTGGGCCGATACGCGCTGGCGGGCGGAGAGCGGGCAGGTCCGCGTGCTGCTCGCGGCCGCAGCCGCTGGCGGAGGGTTCGTCGGCATGGTGCTCGGCGCGTGGATGACCTCGCAGTCGGCCGCGCTCCTCACGAGCCTCGTCGGCGCGATCTTCACCCTCGTCGGCGCGATGCCGTTCCTCGCCAAGGTCTCCGACCGTGCGGCGGCGGGCGTCCATCCGGTCGGCTGGCTGTGCCTCTGGCTCGCACTCGCCCTGGCGGGCTGGCTCTTCCAGACCACGCGCGCCGAGCGGTCCGCGGAGGCACCCGCGGCGGAGGCCGAAGCGCGCCACCCCGCCGGACGCGAGACGGGCGGCGACCGCCACGCGCGGCGCAAGGCGGAACGCGAAAGCCGTTAGCATCCCCGCATGGATCGCTTCGAATATCGGGACGGTGAACTGTTCGTCGAGGATGTGCGCGTGCGCGATGTCGCCGAGCGCGTGGGCACGCCCTGCTACATCTACTCGCGCACCACGCTCGAGGACCACTACGACCGCCTCGTCGCGGCGTTCCGCGAGATCGATCCGCTCGTCTGCTACTCGGTGAAGAGCTGCGGCAACCTCGGCGTGCTCCGCGTGCTCGCGGCGCGCGGCGCGGGCATGGATGTCGTCTCGGGCGGCGAGCTGCATCGCGCGTGCACCGCGGGCGTGCCGGCTTCACGCTGCGTGTACGCGGGCGTCGGCAAGACCGACCAGGAGATCGTCGAGGCGATCCGCGCGGGAATCGGCCTCTTCAACTGCGAGAGCGAGGAGGAGTTCGAGAACATCGCGCGCCTGGCCGCAATCGAGGATGCCACCGTCCGCGTGGCGCTGCGCGTCAATCCCGATGTCGATCCCAAGACCCACCGCTACACCTCGACCGGCAAGAAGGAGACGAAGTTCGGCGTCGACCTCGAGCGCGCGCGGCGCTTCTTCGCCACCTACGGACGCGACCCGCACGCGAAGCTCGAGGGGCTGCACCTCCACATCGGCTCGCCGATCTACACGGTCGATCCGTACCGCGAGGCGATGACCAAGACCGCGGCACTCGTGGAGGACCTCGCGAGGGACGGCTTCACCATCCGCTCGATCGATCTCGGCGGCGGGTTCGGCGCAGACTACGAGAGCGCGCAGTCGCCGCCGCTGCGCGACTACGCCGAGGCCATCATCCCGCTCGCAAAGCCGCTCTTCGACAGAGGCGTCCGCTTCATCCTCGAGCCCGGCCGCACCATCGCGGGCAACGCGGGCATCCTCGTGCTCAGCGTGCTCTACACGAAGACTTCGGGCGACAAGCGCTTCATCATCTGCGACGCGGGCATGAACGCGCTGCTGCGCCCATCGCACTACGGCAGCTTCCACTTCATCTGGCCGGTCGCGCCCGGCGCCGACATGGTGCCGCCGCGCCGCTCGATCGACCCGAAGCTGCCGGACACCGTCGCCCAGGATGTCGTCGGCCCGCTCTGCGAAACGGGAGATTTCCTCGCGCTCGACCGCGTGCTTCCCGCTTCCATCAGGCGCGGCGACCTCCTCGCCGTCTTCACCGCGGGCGCATACGGAATGAGCATGGCCAGCCGCTACAACTCGACGCCGCTTCCCGCCGAGGTCCTCGTCTCTGGCGAGCGTGCCGAGGTCATCCGCGCGCGGGAGACCTACGCGAGCCTGCTCGAGCACGAGTTGAAGCCGACCGCGATCGAGCTGCACGGGGCGCCGGCGTGATCCTCTTCACGACCGACCTGCTCTTCGGCAGCAAGATCCTCGGTGCGGCCAAGTACGCGGGACTTCGGGGCCAGGGCGTTCGCAATCGCGCGTCGCTCGCGCAGCACGCGCCGGGCGCCACGCACTTCTTCCTCGATCTCGAGGCGGAGCTCGCCGAGGGCGAGTCGCCGGCCGAGCTCCTCGACGCCGCGCTCGGGCATCCGCACCTGCGCGTCTTCGCGTTCGCCGGACATCTGCAGACGGAGCGGCTGCGCGACGCGCAGCGGCGCCTGTCCGAGGCGGGCGGAGCGCACGAGGTCCACTCGCGCGGCTCGCTCCACCAGCGGCTCGCGGAGATTCTGCCTCCCGTGGCCGGGGAGCGGGCCTGATGGTCGGTCGCGAGAACGACGGCATCTGGGTCACGCTCAAGGAGACGGTCCACGCGGCACCGCCCGAAGTCGCGCTGTGCGTGACGAGCGCCTCGGGACTCACACGCTGGATCGCGGTGGACTGCGAGTTCGATGGCCGCGATGACGAGGAGGAGACCGAGCCTCGAACCGGCGATGAGCCGCCGACGCGCCTCGCGATCTCATGGGACCGCCAGTGGAAGCACACGACCGAGGTCCGGATCCTCGAACTCGACGACGCGCGGGCCCTCGACGGATTCGCGCGCATCCGCTTCGAGTGGTTCCCATCGCCGATCGACGACACGCCCGTGCCGGTCGAGATCTCGGTGTCACCCCTTCCGGAATCCGCCGACGGCACCGGCGGCGCGCGCGTGATCCTGCGGCACGGGCCGTTCCCGGGCAATCCCGATGCGCTGATCTTCATGGCCGACAGCGCGGAGAGCTGGCGCTGGTACCTCTGCAACCTGCGCTCCGTGCTCGAACAGAAGCACGACATGCGCTCGGTGCGGCCCCTCTAGCGGCGGGCGTATACTGTCGGCCCCATGTTCGAAAGCCTTTCCGAACGCTTCTCCTCCGCCTTCCGCTCGCTCTCGGGTCGCGGCACCATTTCCGAATCCAATGTGCGCGAGGCGCTCGGCGAGATCGAGACCGCGCTGCTCGAGGCCGATGTCGAGCTCGGCGTCGCGCGCGAGTTCTGCGAGATGGTCATGGAGAAGGCCCGAGGGCGCGAGGTCACGAAGAGCCTCAAGCCGGGCCAGGAACTCGTCGGCATCGTGCACGACGAGCTCGTCGCGTTCATGGGCCCCGAGGACTCGAAGCTCTTCCTCGTCGATCCGGGTCCGACCGTCATCATGATGTGCGGCCTGCAGGGTTCGGGCAAGACGACCACCTGCGGCAAGCTCGCCGCCTACTTCAAGAAGGCGGGCCGCTCGTGCCTCGTGGCCGCCGCCGACCTGCAGCGCCCCGCCGCGGTGGAGCAGCTCCAGCAGGTCGTCGAGGGCGTCGCCGAGCACGCGAAGGGCAGTGCACACATCGCGTTCTACGGCGAACCCGACAAGTGCGCCGAGTACGGCAAGGCCGTGAACGCAGCCGTCGGCGTCTGCCGCCGCGCGGTCGAGAAGGCGCGCGCCGAGCGCTTCGATGTCGTGATCCTCGACACCGCGGGCCGACTGCATGTCAACGACGAGCTCATGAAGGAGCTCGAGGGCGTGCGCATGAGCGTGCAGCCGCATCAGATCCTGCTCGTCGTCGACGCCATGACCGGCCAGGACGCGGTGCGTAGCGCCAAGGCGTTCCACGAGCGCCTCAAGGTCGACGGCGTCGTCCTCACGAAGCTCGACAGCGACACGCGCGGTGGCGCGGCGATCACCGTGAAGAAGGTGACGGGCGCGCCGATCAAGTTCCTCGGCACGGGCGAGAAGTTCGACGCACTCGACGAGTTCAGCCCGAAGCGCATGGCCGGCCGCATCCTCGGCATGGGCGATGTCGTCGCGCTCGTCGAGAAGGCGCGCGAGGAGGTCAGCGACGAGGAAGCCGAGAAGATGGCGGAGAAGCTCGCCAAGGGCCAGCTCACCATGGACGACTTCCTCTCGCAGATGAAGTCGCTGCGCCGCATGGGTCCGATGAAGCAGCTCCTCGGGCTCCTGCCGGGCGTCGGCAGCGCGCTCAAGGATGTGCAGATCGACGACAAGCAGTTCGACCGGCTCGAGGGCATGGTCCACTCGATGACCGCCGAGGAGCGGAAGAACATCAAGCTGTTCAACAAGGCCCGCGTGCGCCGCATCGCCGAGGGCTCGGGCACCACGACGACCGAGGTGAACAAGCTCACCTCGCAGTTCGAGATGGTGCAGAAGATGACCGCGAGCCTCGCGTCGGGCGGCATGGCGTCGCGCATGCAGGCGGCGAAGCAGATGGCGGCCGCCGGCGGCATGCCCGGAATGCCGCGGATGCCCGGCATGAGCTTCAAGGGCTCGAGCGCCACGGTCTCCCCGAAGTCGAAGTTCAAGAAGCGCAAGAAGTGATGCGCGCATGAAGACGCGCGAACTCGACTACGACCTCGATCCCGCACTGGTCGCGACCACGCCGGCCTCGCCGCGCGATGCGGCGCGCCTGATGCTCGTCGACCGCGCACGCGGTGCGATCTCGCATCACCTCGTTCGCGACCTGCCCGAGATCCTCCGTGCGGGAGACCACCTCTTCGTGAACGAGACGAGCGTGCTGCGCGCGCGGCTTTCGCTGCACCGGCCCGCGTC
This sequence comes from Planctomycetota bacterium, assembly GCA_041163725.1. Taxonomy (GTDB): domain Bacteria; phylum Planctomycetota; class Phycisphaerae; order Phycisphaerales; family SM1A02; genus QWPT01. The sequence continues at coordinate 6,897 of JBEAQW010000167.1, read as the reverse complement.
GGACGGCGGCACTCCGCCCGCCGTCCCGCCCTTCGACACCGAGGGACTCGTGCTCGAGCCGGCCGCGGAGCCGCACGCATGGCGCCTGCTCATCCGTCACGCGAAGCGGTTCCACGCGAGCGAGCGCGTCCGGTTGCGCGATGCGCACGGCCACGATCACGGCGACTCGATCGAACTCGTGCGGCGCGACGCGGAGGCGTGGATCGCCCGCTTCCACGCAGGCCCCGCGGGAGGCGACATCGCCGCGATCCTCGAGCGATCGGGGCTGACGCCGCTTCCCCCCTACATTCTCAAGGCACGCAAGGACCGCCGGGAGTCGGTCGACGACGACTCGGACCGCAGCGAGTACGAGACCGTCTACGCGCAGGCTGCCGAGCGCGGCTCGGTCGCGGCGCCGACCGCAGGCCTGCACTTCACCGATGCGCTGCTCGCCCGACTCGCCGAAGGCGGCATCGGGCGCAGCGCGCTCACGCTGCATGTCGGAGCCGGCACCTTCAAACCCGTCGACGCCGAGGATCTCCACGATCACCCGATGCATCGCGAGAGCTACGCGGTCTCGCGCGCGGCCCTCGCGACCCTGCACGCACTCGAGGGAGCGCGATCGGCGGGCACCGCCCGCATCGTCGCGGTCGGCACGACCACGGTGCGTGCGCTCGAGAGTCTTCCCGCCGATGCACTCGCACGCGACGAGGCGATCGCCACCACGACCGACATCCTCATCTCGCCGGGCTTCCGCTTCCGCTTCACCGATGCGCTCCTGACGAACTTCCATCTGCCGCGCTCGACCCTGCTGGCGCTCGTCGGCGCGTTCGCCGGGATGGAACTCATGCGCGAGGCGTACGCGGTCGCCGTGCGCGAGCGCTACCGCTTCTACTCCTACGGCGACGCGATGCTCGTGATCTGACGCCCGAGGCACCGCTCACGCCGCGAACGGATGCAGTTCCGCGGGCAGGCGCCTGATGCCGCGGCGCGTCGACTTCGAGACGGCGTAGCGCATCGCGCGCTCGAATCGGCGCTGTACCGTGCCGTCGGTGGGAACCCCGAGCTCCTCCATCCGATCGATCGCATAGCGCCAGGCGTGATACTCCTCGAGACAGCGCGGGCGGTACGCGCCCAGCCCGATCACATGATGGCCGACCTCGTGCAGGAAGATCGCGAGCCGTAGCGGGCTCGTCGGGTACGGCGACTCGATCGTGCACTCGCGCCGTCCATCACGGAAGACGCGAAGCGTCGCGAGCCCCGACAGCGAGCGGCGCCAGCACCGCACGCGCAGGCCGTGCCGCTCGAGGAACGACTCCACGATCGAGTCGTAGCGCCGCTGCACGGGACGGGAATGGTCGATTCCGCGCGGCGGCCTCGGCATGACCTTCTTACCGTCGATGAGGACCTCGGTCAGCCGCGTCGGAACGCCGGGATTCGCGCGTCTCGCCGTCAGCGCGACGGCGCGCAGGCGCGCACGGGTACGACGCGCCGGCGGCAGTTCCCGCATGGACGGTTGTGCGAAGTCGAACCACAGCTGTTCGAGCGGCATGGCGGCGGTCTATCGGCGATTCCCCTCGCGCGACTCGACTGAGCGGACCGGCGGTACTCAGCCCGCGGGCGGCGCCACGGGGCACACCGCGCAGCCGACGAGCTTCGGCCGCCCGTTCAGGAACTCCGCAACCGCCATGGGCCGGCCGCCGACCGGCTGCAACTCCAGGATCCGGACCGCACCCGTCCGGGCATGGACGACGCCGTCCGCCCCCAGCACCCCTGGAGCGCCACCCTGCGATGCGCATTCGACGACACGCAGCAGCTTCACCGCGACATCGCCGATCAGCACCGTGCAGCCTGGCCAGGAATTCAGGCCGTTGATCCGCGCGCGCGCCGCGCCCGCATCGAGCGCAGCCAGATCGACCGTCGCCTCGGCCTTCGAGAGCTTCCGCGCGCGCGTCGCCTTCGCCTCGTCCTGCGCCTCGCCGACGAGCGTGCCCGCCGTGTGCCGCGCAAGCACACCCTCGATCGCAGCCGGCCCAAGCAGCGCGAGCGCGTCGTGCACCTCGTCGGATGTCTCCGACGCGCCGATCGCGCGCGACGCGGTCGCATACACGAGCCCCGCGTCCATGCGCTCCGCAAGCGAGATCACGCTGACACCGGCCTCCTCGCAACCATCCATCACCGCGCGCTGGATCGGCGCCGCACCGCGATAGGCAGGCAGCAGCGAGCCGTGCAGGTTGACCGCGAACACGCCGTCGAGAAGTTCAGGCGATAGCTTCTGGCCGAACGCGATCACCACCCATGCGTCGGCGCCGTGGGCGCGCACCGCATCGCGCACGCCCGGCTCGTTCACATCCGCCGGCTTCAGGACGGGAATGCCGAGTTCCGCCGCGCGCGAGGCGATCGGCGTAGGCGTGAGCACCTTTCCACGGCCCGCCGGCCGATCCGGCTGCGACACGACCGCGACCACCTGATGCCGCGCGACAAGATGCTCGAGCGTGGGAATGCCGAACGCACCCGAACCGAGGAACACGATCCGCATCGCGTCCACCGCTCAGCGCCCCCGGCCGGCGGCGCGCTCGAGATCGCGGATGGCGCGACGGTTCGCGAGCCGGTCGATCGGACGCATCCGGTCGATGATGAGCGTTCCCTCGAGGTGATCGTGCTCGTGCTGCCACACGCGCGCCCAGATGTCGCTTCGTTCGAGCGAGAACTCCTCGCCGTCGAGACCAAGCGCGGTGATGCGCGCCTGCGGCGGCCGCATGATCTCCGCACGGATCTCCGGAAGGCTCAGACAGCCCTCCTCGTACGGCTCGATCTCGCCCTCGACCTCGAGGCGCGGGTTGATGAAGACGCGCTCGGGCTCGCCGTGCATCGCGCAGGTCACGAAGATCCGCAGACTCTCCCCCACCTGCGGTGCCGCGAGCCCGATGCCGTCGTACTCCCGGGCCACCCGGTGCATGTCCTCGACGAGCTCCGCGATGAAGCCGTCGATCCGCTCGACCGGGCGCGCCTTCTTGCGCAAGACCGGATCAGGGTGCAAAACGATGCCGCGATTTCCTGCCATCCTGCGAATACTACCCGTGCGGGCGGGGGTTTGACCTCTCCCCCCGCGGGGAGGTACCCTGCGGGGTCCCGTCGGACGCGCTCGCGCGGCCGCGGGGCGTTCATTCAGGCGGCTACGGCGGCGCGACCATCGCCCCGTCGGGGCGTCCGGCTCTCCGGTCTTCCGGTCATTCGTGCAGGAGTCAGTATTGGGTCTCTTTTCCTTCGGCAAGAAGAAGCCGGCAGACACGCCGGCCGACGGCGCGAGCGCGGGAGCACCCGCGGGCGCATTCGTCGCCCAGCCTGAGAAGGCGCGCAAGTTCTTCGAGCACGCCCGCACGATGGCCTCGACCGGCAACTTCGAGTACGCCCTGATGCTCTACGCGAAGGGCTTCCGGTTCGACCCGAGTCCCGTCGCCCAGCACAAGGCCATGTACGACTGCGCGCTGCAGTTCGTGCACGGCGGCGGCAAGCCTGCCGGGCGCGAGCATGTGAAGGAACTCGACGGGCCGAGCCCCATCGACAAGTTCGCGCTGGCCGAATATGTCTGGATGCGCGACCCGCTCAATGCGGATGCGCTCTTCCGCCTGCTCGACGCGACCGCGAAGGCGAGCCAGCTCGAGTACGCGCCATTCATCGGCCCGAAGGCGCTCGAGGTGCTTCGGCGCCAGAAGAAGCAGTCGAAGTCGGTCTGGATGAAGGCGAAGGGCCTGCTCGCCGCGATCGAGGCAACCGGCGAGGCGCTCACCTGCGTCGAGGAAGCGGTCAAGGCCGATCCGAGCGACACGCAGCTCGCCGCCGATCTCAAGGAGACCACCGCGCGCCACGCGCTCAAGCAAGGCGGCTACGACAAGACCGACAGCTCGCAGGTCGGTGGCTTCCGCGCGAACATCCGCGACGCCGGCCGCCAGCAGCAGCTCGCCGAGGCGGGCGCGATCGTGCAGAGCGAGGAGACCGAGGCACGCATCCTCGAGCGCGCGCGGAAGGACTACGAGGAGAACCCCGCCGCGCCCGACGCGATCCAGAAGCTCGGCACCCTCCTGAAGAAGCAGGGAACGCCGGAGGGCGAGGAAGAGGCCGCGACCGTCTTCCTCGCAGGCTTCGAGAAGACCAACGAGTACCGCTTCCGTCTGCTCGCGGGCGAGATCCGCGTGAACCAGCTGCGCCGCAAGGTCGCCGCCGCGCAGAAGGCCGCCGAGGCGAAGCCCGACGATGCCGCCGCGCAGTCCGAGCACGAGGCGATGCGCGCGCAGCTCCTCGACCTCGAGGCGGCTGAACTCCGCGAGCGTCAGAAGGCCTATCCGACCGACCGCTCGATCAAGGCCGAACTCGGTCGCATCGAGTACGAACTCGGAAACTTCGAGGACGCGATGGCGATGTTCCAGGCCTGCAAGGACGAGGCCAAGCTGCGCATCTACGCGACGCACATGCTCGGCAAGTGCTTCGCCGCCGAGGGCTGGCACAGCGAGTCGGTCGGCGAGTACCGCGAGGCCCTTCAGGGGCTCGGCGCGGGCGAAGCCGACCGCGAGCTCCCCATCAAGTACGACCTGATGGTCGCCCTGATGGAACTCGCGCGCGCCGAGAAGAACGGCGCCTACGCGCGCGAGGCCGGCGAGATCTGCTCCGCGATCGTGCGCCGCGACATCTCCTACCGCGACATCCGTGCGAAGCGGAAGGAGATCGACGCGCTCATGAAGGAAATCCCGTCCTGAACGCGGCGTCCGCGACCTCGCCACAACGGAGCCAACACGCATGAAGCCCCGCATCGTCGGTGTGATCCCAGCGCGGCTCGCCTCGAGCCGGTTCCCGGAGAAGGTGCTCGCGCGCGCGACCGGAAAGCCGCTCATCGTCCATGTCCTCGAGCAGGCCCGCAAGGCCGCCTGCCTCGACGCAGTCGTGGTCGCAGCCGACCATCCCCGGATCATCGAGGCCGTCGAGGCCGCGGGCGGAACGGCGATCCTGACGCGCGAGGACCATCCGAACGGCACAAGCCGGCTCGCCGAGGTCGCCGGAGTGGTCGCCGCGGACATCTTCGTCAACATCCAGGGCGACGAGCCTGAGATCGAGCCCGCGGCGATCGACGCCGTCGCCGAGCTCCTCGAGCGCTCCCCGTGGGCCGATGTGGCGACCGTGGCGACCCCCTTCGCTCCAGGCGAAGACCCCACGAACCCGAATCTCGTGAAGGTGGTGCTCGGCGAGGGTGGGCGTGCGCTCTACTTCAGCCGCGCTCCGATCCCCCACCACCGCGATGCGGCCAAGGGCGGCACGCCCCGGGCGACCCACCTGCGCCATGTCGGCCTCTACGCCTACCGCACGCCGTTCCTGCCGACCTTCGTGTCCTGGGCGCCATCGCCGCTCGAGGAGACGGAGAGCCTCGAGCAGCTCCGTGTGCTCGAGCATGGGCGCGGCATCGTGGTCGCCGTTCGCGAGATGACCACCCAGGGGATCGACACTCCGGAGCAATATGCCGAGTTCGTCCGGCGCCTCGGGACCGCGCGCCAATAATCCCGCTTGCAAATCCGACCACTTCCTGACTACATTCAGGAATGCCCCACTCGGAAACCAGCTCCAGCGAATCCAACGAAGGCCTCGGTTTCCTCTCCCAGTTCGGGCGGAGTGAAGAGAGCACCGAGTGGCACTCGCCCGCTCCCGTCGGCTACCAGCGCGGAAAGACGAAGTTCGTCGTCGTCATCGGCACGGTGATGAGCGGACTCGGCAAGGGCATCTTCGCCAGTTCGCTCGCGAAGCTCATCAAGGACAAGGGACTGTCGGTCGCCCCCATCAAGATGGAGGGCTACCTGAACATCGATTCGGGCACGCTGAACCCGTACCGCCACGGCGAGGTGTTCGTGCTGAACGACGGGTGCGAGACCGACATGGACCTCGGCACCTACGAGCGCGTCCTGAACCAGGACCTCACGCGGAAGAACTTCGTCACCGCCGGCCAGATCTACACCGATGTGCTCGAACGCGAGCGGCGCGGCGGCTACCTCGGTCGCGATGTGCAGATGATCCCGCATGTGACGGGCGTGGTGAAGATGCGTCTGCGCGAACTCGCGATGACGGGTAACCAGGGCAGGCAGGCCGATGTGGTGTTCGTCGAAGTCGGCGGCACCGCCGGCGACTACGAGAACGGCTTCTACATCGAGGCGCTGCGCGAGCTCGCGTTCGAGGAAGGCGACGAGTCGACCTGCTTCGTGGCGCTGACCTACATCCTCGAGCCATCGATCCTCGGCGAGCAGAAGTCGAAGGCGGCGCAGCTCGGCATCAAGCGCCTCATGGAGGCGGGCATCCAGCCGAACATCGTCGCCTGCCGCGCGAAGAACCCCGTCACCGACAAGGTGATGGAGAAGATCGCGATGTTCTCGAACGTCCCGCTCAAGCGCATCTTCTCGATGCACGACCGCGAGAGCGTCTACGCGATCCCCGAGGCGATGCGCGCCGCGGGCCTCGACCGCGAGATCCTCTCGATCCTCAACCTCCACGACCGCACGAATCCCTCCAAGGAGGACACCGCGCGCGTCGAGTGGCTCGACTTCTCCCGCCGCATCTTCGCGCCGCGCAAGCATCAGATCGAGCTCGGCATCACCGGCAAGTACGCCGCGCTCCGCGATGCATACGCGTCGATCGACAAGGCGATCGAGCACTGCTCGGTGCAGCTTTCCTGCGATATCCGCACGCGCTGGATCGATACGAGCGACCTCACCGACGACGCGCTCACGGCCAAGGCGCTCGACGGCGTGCAGGCGGTGATCGTCCCGGGTGGCTTCGGACAGCGCGGCGTCGAGGGCAAGATCCGCTGCGTCAAGTGGGCGCGCACGCAGAAGGTCCCGTTCCTCGGCATCTGCCTCGGATTCCAGATGGCGGTCATCGAGT
>JBEAQW010000166.1:0-41623 GCA_041163725.1 Planctomycetota bacterium | reverse complement strand
CGCGCGTCGATCAGGGCCACCGCGGCCGGATCCGCCGACACCAGCATCCTCGCCGCGTCGGGAACCATCGCGGGTGCGAGTTCGAGCCACGCGACCTCGCGCGCGGCGCCCGGCGCGAAGGCCATGCGTCCCGCGCCATCGAGACGGCCGATTCCGTCGCGGAACGACGCCGTGAACCGCGATCCCTCGAGCGCCAACCGCGCGTTCACGACGGTCAGCGGCAGCATCTCGCGGCCCTCCGCCTCGACGCGCTCGTCGCGCACGCTGTAGCGCAGGCGCGAGCAGTTCACGCGCGTCCGGCTGCGGCCGTCGACGAGCTCGACGCGTGAACCCAGGACATCGAAGCGGACATCATCGGCGCTTGCGAGCATGTCGGCCGGATCGAGCACCGGGACCATCTCGAGTCGACCGCCGAACGACACGACCACGCTGTCGGAATCACCCGACGCGACCGCGGACTGCTCCTGCGGAACCGAGAACGCAAGCGCGCCGATGGCGAGCGCCGCGGGAGATGTGAAACGACTGACATTCATGGCGACACGGCCTTCGTGCGGGGAGCCGACCGTCGCCGGAACGATGGCGAGCTGGTCGAGCCCCTGGGATTCGAGACTGAACACTGCGACGAGCTCGTCCCCCCGGATGGTGCTGACATGGCCGGCGCGCGTGCGCACGATCTCGACGCCGCCATGGAGTGTGAGTCGGTAGAAGCGCGCCGTCCCCGGCTGCGCGTCGGCCGTCGAGCCGTCCGCGCCGCCATCGGTCGCCTCGGAGGAAACGGGGCGCCCGCCATCGGAGCGCGCGATCCCGTCGTTGGCCGGCTGGCTTCCGGTCGGCCGGGAATCCGTGCGCGACGGATCCGTCGCCGCTGGAATGGCGGGACTCGCGACCACGGGCGAGAGGCGCTCGACCGCGGGCCGACCCGCATCGCGCTTCTCCCGACGCTTCGCGGCGATCGCGCGCGTGGCGCGATCGATGCGAATGGGCTCGAGCGCACGGTCGACCAGCAGCGTCTCGACGCCCTCGCCGCTCGCGTCGAGCACGAGCGTCAGGCCCTCGCCCGCGAAGCTTCCCGCATCGGTCTCGATGCGGACCGCGCGATCGCAGCGCACCTCGCCGGCGACGCCGTCGAACTGCGCCTCGTCGGCGTTCATCACGATCGACGGCTCGTCGCGCAGGACATCGACGGCACGCCCGTCGACCGGCTTGTACAGCCGGATGACGACATCGCCCTCGAGCGTGCCGGACTCGAGCGCGCGCCGCGGGACGCTCACGATCCCGTCACGCGCGGCGAGCGTCATCACGCGACCATCGCGCAGATACATGCGCGCGCGCGGCTCCGTCATGCGAAGCCGGCTTGCGGGCAACGGCTCGAGCCGCGCGGCGCTGTACTGCTGCGCCAGGCGTCCCGTCTCGTCGGCGACCTGCACCCACGCGCCCTCGGTCAGGCGGATCGCGGTCTGCTCGCTCAGCGAGCCGCTCGCGTTCGCGAGTTCCTCGGCGCTCGCCGCGCGCGGCGCAAGCAGCGACTGCGCGTCCTTGATGCGCGACTCGCGCGGCGAGAGCGCGACGCCCTCGTCGAAGTTCAGCGCCGCGAGCAGCACGAGGACCGCCACGATTCCCGCGGGGAGCGCGAAAGCGAGCCCGCGCCGACGGCGCAGGAATGCACGCCAGTTCACCGCGCACCTCCGCGATCGACGGGCTCGAACCCCGGATCGAAGATTCGCACGGCCTCGTTCCAGCGCCCCTGCGCCTTGAGGATGTGCTCGACCGCATCGCGGACCGCTCCTGATCCGCCGGGGCGCGGCGTGACGAAGCGCGCGATGTCGAGGACCTCCTGCGAAGCGTCTCGCACGGCGATCGGCAGACCGCATCGACGGAGGATCGGAAGATCGGGAAGGTCGTCGCCGATCATCGCCGCGTCCTCGGGGGCGATCCCGAGATCCGCCACGAGACCGTCGAATGCGCCGCCCTTCTCCTTGGATCCGCTGATCACATGACGGACGCCGAGTTCGCGCAGCCGATGCCGGAGCGCCATGCCGTTCCGGCCCGTGATGATCGCGACCTCGAGCCCGAGCCTCGACCACATGCGGATCGCCGCTCCGTCGCGGACATGGAACCGCTTCTGCTCGTGACCGGCATCGTCGATCGAGATGCCGCCATCGGTGAGCACGCCATCGACATCGAGGCAGAGAAGCCGGATCCGTTCGAGCGCCACGCGATGAGTGTACCCAAGCCGCCCTCCCGCCGTGATCAGGCGGAGAGCAGGAAGAGACCGGTCGAGAAGTAGAGACCGGTGGCCGCCGTATCGGCGACGACGAGCGCAACCGGCCCCGCCGCGACGGTCGGATCGAGCCGCAGCGAGTGAAGCAACAGGGGAATCGTGCCTCCCGCCGCCGCCGCGAAGGTCATGCTGCCCGAGACCGCGAGCATCATGGTCGCGGCCCCCGCGAGCCCGCCGCCCCAGAGCAGGCTGAAAAGCGCGACGATCGCACCGCACGCGAGGCCGAGCAGGAGCGCGGTCAGCGCCTCGCGGCGCACGGCCTTGAACGCCGCCTTCGCGGAGCGCCGGTCGGGATCGACACCGACGGCGAGCGTGACGGACTGCATCGCGATGCTCTCGCCGAGCGTGAGGACGAGCGGAAGGAAGAACGCGAGGATGACCGCCTGCTTCAGCAGGTCCTCGAAACGCCACGCGATCACCGCGCAGAGGAGTCCGCCTCCGATGTTGCAGAGCAGCCAGGGCAGCCGCATGCGGAACGCCTCGAGCACCGTCATGTCGGCGGCGTGGCCGAGATCGACTCCGAGCGTCTGGAACACCTGGCGCACGCGCTCGCGCTCGGCGCGCTCGAGCTGGCCCGTCGCGTACTGCTCGACATCGATCGCTCCGACGAGCCTTCCCTCGCGGTCGACGACGGGCAGCGCGAGGAGGCGGCGCTTGCGGAAGATCTCGAGCGCCTCGTCGAGCGACATGTCGATCGGGATCGTCGTGAGGTCCGACCGCATGACATCGCGGACGAGCCGCGACGGAGACGAGAAGAGAAGCGCCGGAGTCGGAACCTGCCCGACGAGGCGATCGTCGTCGTCGATCGCGTAGACATACACCACGGGATTGTCGATCGCGCGTCGGCGAAGATCCTCGAGCGCCTCGCCGATCGTCTGGTTCACATTCACCGCGGTCTGGACCGTGCGGATTCCGTGGAGCACGGGTACGGCCAGCCTCGAGTTCGAACCGGCGCTGCGCGTCGACGGCGGTGACATGGGAGGAAAGCGTATCGCGTCGCCCTCGACGCGTGCGGGCGCCGGAAGGCTTCCGCGACCGATGGCGGGGCCGTGAGCGCGCGATCAGGAATCCGTCGCTGCGCCCGGCGCGAGCACCGCCGCGAAGATGTCGTAGGCAGCGTGTGCACCGACCGCGATACCGAATCCGCGGACCACGAAGAGCGCGCCGAAGTAGATGCCCGCGACGAGATAGAAGACGACCCGCGAGGGAAGCAGCGCCCCCGACTCGCCCCGCAGCGGGTGGTACGCCATGAAGGCGATCGCACTGAGCCCGACCGCGATCATGGTCGCGACGCGCCGGGGAGTCCGCAGGATGTCCTCGAACACGATCACCAGCACGCCGATCAGTCCGAGCCGGAAGAGCAGCTCCTCGTAGATCCCCGCACCGACGGAGACCGCGATGCGCGCCCCGAGGGGAAGTGCGTCGAAGTCGCCGCCCGCCGCCTGCACCGGAATCCGCAGCGCCACCTGCGAGAACACGAGAAGCGGCAGCGCGGCCACGATGCTCTCGCTCCACATCAGACCAACCGTCGAGGGCTCGACGCGCAGCGGCCGTCGCTCGACGACATGCCAGACGAGCAGCACGCCGAGGACGAGCACGCCCGGAAGCCAGAGCCCCACCGTGCCGAGTTCGAGCGCCTCGAAGAGCGTCAGGATCCACCGGTGCGCATCGGGCGTGACCACGCCTCCCGACGACCGGAGCGCCGACACCAGCAGGATCTCGTAGATCACCACCAGAGGCAGCAGGAACAGCAGGACCGTCAGCGGCTCCCGCGAATGGACGAGGTACGAGTCGAAAAGAGAAATCCCGCCCTGCGCATGCGCGGAGCGGGATGCGTTGTCTCGTGAACGGCTGCGTGCGGTCGACTTGCTCGTGCGCTTTGCCATCCGGTCGTCACCTACCGTGCGCTCCGCGGATCGCTCGGGATCACCGAGGCCTGGCCGATTCGCACGCTCTTCGCCAACCCGCCGCACCGCGCCGATGGAACGGCATCGATTCGGTGCGACGCGCCTGCGGCGCCCGCAGTCCACCTCGCGCGCGGATTCGCCGCGAAGGCTCGACTGCGGACCGCCCGATGACGATCGGGACGGTCACGCGCGGATCACTTGCCCTTGGTCATCGTCGCAAGCTTCGCCGCCATGCGGCTCTTGCGGCGAGACGCCGTGTTCTTGTGGATCGTGCCCGTGGCAGCGATCTTGTCGAGCGTGCGGGCGGCGTCGCGCATCGCCTTGTCGGCGGCGGCGGGATCACCGCTGGCAACGGCCTTGAGGAAGGCGCCGCTGGCGTCCTTGATGCGACGCTTGCGCCACAGGTTGCGGGCGTTGCGCTTCGTGGTCTGGCGTACACGCTTCTTGGCTGATTCGGTATTCGGCACGGTCGTTCCTGTCGGTCTGGATTCGTTCGTTCGGACGAATGGCGAATCGGGGATGATGCCCAAAACCGGATCGATTTGCAAGTGCCCGCCTCGGGAGTCGTCGAGTTCAGCGGCCTTTACAGCTCCGAGCGATCACAGGCTTTCCGACCCTGCCGCGTTCGTGGGGGGTCGCCGGCGTCGGTGCGGACTCCGCCAGCGCCCGCCGGCAGGATGAAGCACACCGCTCCGGATCCCTACGCACTCGCGCGTAACCTCCTGCTCACATAATTAGTTGCGCCACTTTTGAGGAATATCGTCCGATCTGGAAAGAAGTGCGGCTGTCCCGTGCGTTGTCGCCCTTAACTTCGATGGCCGTGAGTATCTCGCGAGCTCCCTCCGCAGTTTCGGCGCTCTCCGAGCGTCTCGAGACGCGCTTCGCCGCCAAGGAACTCGCCGCATCGCTCCGAGCCCGCAGCGAGGTCCGACCGGACATTCTCGTCGTGTTCGCGAGTTTCCACCACCGGGCGCTGTTCTCGGACGCACTCGAGATACTTCGCTCGGAACTCCATCCCGCACATGTCCTCGCCTGCACCACGGAAGGCGTGGTTTCGGATGATCGCGAGGTCGAGCGCACCCCGGGCATGAGCGCGCTGGCGCTGCGCCTCCCAGGAGTCGCTGCCCACCCCTTCTCCTTCGGGCTCGCCGATGGCCCCCCGAGCGTCTGGAGCGATGGCTTCATCCGCGAGCGGGTCGCACTGCCCCCCGACCATGGAACGAAGCCGCACCGCGGCATCCTCATGCTCGCCGATCCCTTCTCGATCCATGCGGGTCGGGCTTGCGAGGCGATCGAGCGCGCGGCGCATCCGGGACGGACGCGGATCTTCGGCGGCGTGGCGAGCGGCTCGACGCAGCCGGGCCTGAATGCGCTCGCCGTCGATCGGCGGGTCGTGCACGAGGGCATCGTCGGCCTCTCGCTGTTCGGCGATGTGATCCTCGACGGACTCGTCAGTCACGGCTGCCGCGCGATCGGGCCCTGCCTCGTGGTGACGCGTGCACGCGGCAACGAGATCGTCGAACTTGGCGGCCGGCCCGCGCTGGAGGTCGTTCAGGAAGTCGCGGAACGGTCTTCCGAGGACGAGCACGAGTGCCTGTCGCACGGCATCCTCGTCGGTCTCGCCCGCGACTCGTCGAAGCCAAGACTCGGTCGCGACGACTTCCTCATCCGCCCCGTCCTCGAGATCGACCGCCTGAAGGGAACGCTTCGCGTGACCGACGATGTGAAGACCGGCGCAACCGTGCGTCTCCACGCGCGCGATGCGACCACCGCCCACGCCGACCTCTCGATGCTGCTGTCGGCCGAGCAGCTCCGCAGCGAGCCCGCCGCCGCCCTCCTCTTCACCTGCAACATGCGCGGCTCCCGCCTGTTCCCCGCAGGCGATCACGACGCCGCCTCGATCTCCACGCGCCTCGGAGGCATTCCGATGGCCGGATTCCATTGCGCGGGCGAGATCGGACCGATCGGAGACCATTCGTTCGTCCATACGCAGACGGCGGCGGCCGTGCTCTTCCGCGCCGCGAGTCCCGGTCCGGCTTGAACACGATCCGGCGGGCCGGCGATTGGTGACGCCGCTCCGCTCCGCTACGCTGTCGTCATGTCGCTCGGTCCGCTCCTCCTTTCGCACGGCATCGTGACCGACGAGCAGCTCGAGCACGCCCTGCGCGAGCAGGCGCGCGTGGGCGAGCGGCTCGAGCGGACCATCGCACGCCTCGGCTTCGCGAGCGGCGAGCAGGTCATGCGCGCGCTCGCCGACGAACTCGCGATGCCGTATGTCCGGCTCGACGAGATCGTCATCGACGAGGACGCCGTCCGAGCCGTCCCCGCGCGGCTCGTGTACCGGCTGCGCGCGATTCCCATCCGCTTCGAGGAAGGCGCCCTCGTGGTCGCGACGAGCGACCCGCTGCGCCTCGACGGCTACGACCAGATCCGCGTCGCCGCGGGCATGCCCGTCACGCTCGTCGTCGCCGAGGACGACGACATCGGCATCCAGATCAAGAACCGCTTCGGCGTCGCAGGCGATGTGCTCGACGCGCTCGGAGCGGGCCAGGCGCCCGCCGGCGAGTCGGTGGCCGAGGGCGGCGAGGTCGACGACGCGAGCGAGGCGAGCGTCAGGCGCCTCGTGAACGACCTGTTGTTCGAGGCGATCCGCGAGCGCGCCACCGACATCCACATCGAACCGTACGAGAACGAGCTGCATGTCCGCTACCGGATCGACGGCGTGCTCTCCGACGCGGGCGTGCCGCCCACCATCCACCGCTTCCGCACCGCGATCGTGAGTCGCCTCAAGATCATGGCGAGCCTCAACATCTCCGAGACGCGCCGGCCGCAGGACGGCCGCATCACGCTGAAGCAGCGGCTTCCCGGGCAGAAGGTGCAGGAGTTCGATCTCCGTCTCTCGGTGATCCCCATGCTGTACGGCGAGGGCGTCGTGCTCCGCATCCTCGCGAAGTCGGCGGTGCTCGTCGGCCTCGATGAACTCGGCATGCCCGATGTGATCCGCACGCGCTGGCTCGAGCTCGTGAGCCGCCCCCACGGCATCGTGCTCGTCACCGGACCGACGGGAAGCGGCAAGTCGACGACGCTCTACGCGTCGCTGCGCCAGATCGTCGATGGCGAGGTCAAGGCGAACACCGTCGAGGATCCCGTCGAGTACCACGTCGCCGGCGTCAACCAGATCCAGGTGAACCATCAGGTCGGACTCGACTTCGCGGCCGGCCTGCGCGCGATCCTGCGTCACGACCCCGACATCATCATGATCGGCGAGATCCGCGACGCCGAGACCGCGAACGCCGCGGTGCAGGCGTCGCTCACCGGTCACCTCGTGCTCTCGACGATGCACACCAACGACTCCTGCGGCGCCGCCACCCGACTGCTCGACATGGGATTCGAGCCGTTCCTCGTGGCGAGCACGGTCGAGGGAGTGCTCGCGCAGCGCCTGCTCCGTCGCGTGTGCCGGTCGTGCGTCCACATGCGCGCGCCGCGCGAGGGCGAACTCCCGCAGGGCTTCTTCGCCGACGCGAGCGGACTCATCGCCGAGTCGACCGGTTGCCGCGAGTGCCGTGGCTCCGGATTCCGTGGCCGCATCGGCTGCTACGAGCTCCTGACCGTCGACGAGCTCACGCGCGCCGAGATCATGCGTCGCGGAAGTTCGCGCGCGGTCGAGGTCGCCGCTCGGGAACACGGGAACCTCACGTCGCTCCGCGAGTCCGCGGCGGTCCTCGTCGCGAACCGAGTCACGACCGTCGGCGAGGCGGTCGCGGCAGTCAAGACCGCCTGAACCGCCCCAACTGCCTGACACGGGTACCAGCGGCCGCGCGATGCGGACGAGCCGGGCCCCGACTCCGAGCCGAGCCCGGGGGTGCGCCCTTCCTCCCGCCGCATGCGACTCCCGAGTCCGCCGCGGACCCGAAGGTCCTCCGTGGAACCCCGAGTCCTCCGCGGAAGCACGGCAACGACCGCCCGGCCGCCCCGCCCACCTGCCGATTGACGCGAGCGGGGAAACATCCGATACTCCACGGCTCGAGCCCGCCCCCAATCAACCTGGGCTCCTGGAGAACTGAAGATGTCGTCTCGCTCTGGCGGATCCACTGGTGTCATCGTTGCCCTGGTGGTCTTCGTCGTCCTCACCCTCGGTCTTCTCGTCACCTCGATCTTCCTCTACAAGTACAAGACGGAGGCCGAGCTGGCTTCGAGCGAGGCGAAGACCGAACTCGACCTCTTCATCAGCTCCCCCGAGCGCGGCGGCTCCGATGTCGCCACGGTCCGCGCCGCGGCGGGCGGAAACAGCGTCTTCGGCTACATGCTCGACCAGTCGCGCGAGATGGGCCAGTTCGTCGCGAACGACCGCAACGCCGACATCGCCCGCATGCGCACCACGCTCGGCCTCGCCGAGAACCAGTCGGTGCAGGACGCGATGCGCGCACTCCGCCAGGAGCGCGACGCCCGCGCCCAGGAAGCGAACAGCCAGAAGAGCAAGGCCGCCGATCTCGCGAAGGAGATCGACTCCCTCAAGCAGCGTCTTGCGTCGGCCGAGCAGGCCCGCGAGGAAGCCGTCGCGAAGATCACCGGCTCGATCGCCGGCTATCGCGACGCCGCGGAGGGCTATCGCGCCGAGATCAGCGAGGCGAAGGACGCCCTCGCCGAGGCGCGCTCCGAGCACGAGGAGATCTACACCGAGAAGATCGACGGTCTCCTGAACGAGATCGATGCGCTCCGCGAGCGCCTCCAGCGCGCCGACGAGCGCGTGGCCGCCCTGCAGCGCAAGGTCGACGCCACCACCATCTCGGCGACCAACCCCGCGGCCCTCGTCGACGCCCGCATCGTCGACTACGACGCGAAGAACGGCGCGGTCTTCATCGACATCGGCGCGAACAAGCGCGTCGTGCCCGGCATGACCTTCGAGGTCTTCGACGACGCCCCGAGCATCGTCTCCGCCGCCAAGGGCAACGGTCGCGGCAAGGCCAGCATCCAGGTCATCAAGATCGGCGACACGACCTCGACCTGCCGCATCCTGCGCGGCTCGGGCAGCCGCCCGATCGTCAAGGACGATGTGATCGCGAACGCGGTCTACAACCCGAACTACAAGTTCAAGTTCCTCGTCCACGGCAAGTTCGATGTCAACGGCGACGGCAAGGCCAGCGTCGGCGAGGCGGACTTCATCAAGAACCGCATCATGGAATGGGGCGGTGAAGTCCTCGAGCGCGACACGCTCTCGGGCGACCTCGACTTCCTCGTCCTCGGCGTCGAGCCGCCGATGCCGTCGCCGCTCACGGGCGACGCCACCGACGCGCAGATCATCGCCTACACCCAGCAGAACAACGCGCGCGAGCTCTACGACAGCCTGCTCCGCGCGGCGACCGATGCCGAGATCCCGGTGCTCAACTGGACGCGCTTCCAGACGCTCACCGGCTCGGTGCCCCAGTGAGTCCCCTCCCCTGACGGGGACGGGATCGCCTGACGGCGCTCCCGCAGCACTTGACCGGACATCATGGGCATCGGAATCGAACTCACCCAATACGCGGCGGCCAGAACGGTCGCCGCGTTGTTTTCATCGTTCCATCCCGATGAAAACCTGCAGACCGCGCGGCTGATCGGCTCGATCTACTCGCGGCTCGGAAAGCGCCGACGCGAGCGTGCGCGCGCCGGCGTCGCACGCTCGATGCCCTGGCTCGACACCGAGGCGCAGCGTCATCTGGTCGATGCATCCATCGGGCACATGTTCGGCCTGTTCATGGTCGATGCGTTCTCCATGCCGCGCACGGTCGGCCACGAGAACTGGCACGAGCACCTCCGCATCGCGAAGGTCGAGCGCGCGATGAAGCACATCCTCAGCGACCGCCCCTGCATCTTCGTCACGGGCCATGTCGGCAACTGGGAGATCCTCGGCTACGCGCTGGCGCTCGCCGGCATCCGCATGACCGCCCTTGCACGACCGCTCGACAACCGGTTCCTCAACGACTGGCTGCTCGGCGTGCGGCAGAAGACCGGGCTCCGCGTCATCACCAAGTGGGGTGCGACCGACGAACTGCAGCGCACGATCGAGTCCGGCGGCAAGGTCGCCTTCATCGCCGACCAGAACGCGGGCCCCGACGGCCTGTTCGTGCCCTTCTTCTCGCGCCTCGCGTCGACCTACAAGTCGATACCGCTGCTCGCGATGCGGTACGAGCTCCCGATCGTGTGCGGCTACGCGCGGCGCGTCGACGGGCGATTCAGCTACCAGGTGCGCGTCACCGATGTCATCGAGCCACCCGACTGGGCCGACGCCGACGATCCGATGCTCTACATCGGCGCGCGCTTCAACCGGGCGATCGAATGGATGGTGCGCGAGAGCCCCGATCAGTACCTCTGGGTGCATCGCCGCTGGAACTCCAGGCCGAAGCACGAGCGCGAGGGGCAGCCCTTCCCAGACCGCCTCGCACGCAAGCTCGCCGCGCTGCCGTGGATGACTCCCGCCCTGCTCGACGAACTCCGCAAGCCGCTCGATGCACCCGTCGATCCGGCGGCGCTCCTCACCCCCGGCGCCCCGCAGGCCATCGACCCCCGCTATCGTCCGTCCTCCGCCGTGCGGTGCGCGGGCTGAGGAATCGCCACACGGATCACACGGACCGTTCCGTGCGATCCCGGAGACCAACGCGATCCCGGAGATCATTCTTGGGTAGCCGATTCGCCAACCGGACCATCGCGATCGTCGACGACGATCCCGACATCCTGCAGTCGATCGAGATGGCGTTCCGGCACGAGGGCGCGCGCACGCTCACCGCGACCGACGGGCTGGGTGCGCTGCATCTCGTGCGCGAGCATGCGGGTGCGGGCGGCGACGCGCCCGACGCCGGTGGCGCGAAGCTCGACATACTCGTGCTCGACATGATGCTGCCGCGGAGCTCCGGCCTTCTCGTGCTCGAGAAGCTCCACGAGGAGCGCATCGAGATCCCCGTCATCATGGTCACCGCGAACCAGGGGCGACGGCATCGGGAGTTCGCGCTCGGCCTCGGCGCACGGGCCTACCTCCAGAAGCCCGTCTCCCTCGTCCGGCTCCTCGATACCGCCGCAAACCTGCTCGCGAACGGCTGATCCCGGCCCGTCCGCACGAGCCGCTATCATCGCGCGCAGATCGGATCCGCACTCCATGCTGTCAGACCTCTACATCCTGCAGAAGCCGCGCACCAAGGCCGAGGGCGGCGGACTCGCCCCACTCGCGTCGCGGGCGGAGATCGCGCAGTTCTTCGAGTCCGTGAACACGCGGCCGGACCAGGCGGGCGGCGATGTGCTGCATGGTCCTGGCATCCGCGTCGAGCTTCCGCCGATGCAGGACCCGATCCTCCAGCTCACGCTGACGGTCACCGAGGATGAACTCTTCCACATCCTCTTCTTCGGTACGCAGAAGGAGGCGAAGGGCCGCCTCCTTCGTG
Organism: Planctomycetota bacterium; assembly: GCA_041163725.1. Taxonomy (GTDB): domain Bacteria; phylum Planctomycetota; class Phycisphaerae; order Phycisphaerales; family SM1A02; genus QWPT01. The sequence goes on along the minus strand of JBEAQW010000166.1, from coordinate 30,023 downwards.
CGACGCTCGAGCGGGGCTGGCGCTTCTTCGACCCCGTGCGCGCGGAGTATGTCCCACCGTTCCATGACGGTGACGACGATGACGATGACGACCGCTACGCTCCGGGCGACGACGATGACGAGTGATGTCGATGCGGACGATGATGGTCTGCGCGACGCCATCCTGCGCGCGGTCGACTTCCGCGGCGATGTGACGGTGACCCGCACCGATGGATCCATCATCGAGGGCTTCGCCTTCGATGCGCGGATGGGCGAGGATGGTGACGGCACCATCAGCCTCCTCCCCTCCGATGGATCCGACCGCGTGTCGGTGTCCATCCGATCGATCCGGCGGCTGGCGTTCACCGGCAAGGACGCGGCGAGCGGTCGCTCCTGGGAGAACTGGCTGCGCCGCTACGCGGAGCGCAAGCTCGCCGGCGAGGCCGCCTCCATCGAGTGCGAGCCGCTCGGACCCGACGAGTCGCGCGGCGCCTGACGCCGAGGCCTGCATCCGCGTCCTGTATGGAAGGCCTCGGCACCCCGCCGCGGGCCAACTTGGTTCTCGGGCGTGTGGACAAGCCTCGGTCGGGCTTGCCGAAGCCGCCGTTCATTGCCATGATTCCCGTTCATGGATTCGCGCCCTGGCACGATCCCCCCCTTCGGAACGCATCACGACCGCGAGGTGTCGCGCGGGCGAGGAGCCACGGTTCCCGCACGCAACGGGTCGGCCGCCGCACCTTCCGCCACCGAGACGCTTTCGCCCGACCGGGCCGCCGAGGCCCTCGGGGAAGCCCGTGCCGTTCTGGTTGAACTCGAACTGAACAAGGCGATCGTCGAGGGCAAGCTCGCCGAGGATCGCCGCCAGGACCCCATCCGCCAGATCACGGGCTCGAGCAGCATCGATGCCGCGATCGAGTCGACCAAGGAACTGATCCGCCTGCTCGAGTCCGCCACGGCGCTCGCCGCCGACGCCGAGAGGGTCTGAGTCAGGCAGCGCTCCCCGCGACGGCGGGATTGGCAGCCCCCACCGCAGGTTCGGGAACGAGCGCTCGCACGAGCGTCGCGACATGCGCTCCGTCGCGGCTCCGACGGCTGGGTGCCAGCGTGTCGAGCATGCCGGCGATCCAGGTCGGATCGGGAGTCGGAAGCGCCCAGATGCGGATGTCCGGATGCCGCGACTCGCGGATGGTCTCCGCGTCGAGCGCAAGCTCTTCGAAGAGCTTCTCGCCCGGTCGCGCGCCGGTGAACACGACGGCGATGTCGCCATGGCCCGCAGGCCCGGAGGAGCCCGGGAGCACCGGGCGCAGCCCATGCATCTCGATGAAGCGTCCGACGAGATCGACGATGCGGAACGGCTCGCCCATGTCGAGCACGAACACCTCGCCGCTGTCGGCGGATCGGTCGGTCAGCGCCGCCGCCTGGATGACGAGCGCGGCCGCCTCGGGAATCGACATGAAGTAGCGCGTCATGCGCGGGTCGGTCACGGTGACGGGCCCACCGTCGGCGATCTGCTTCTTCCAGGTCTCGAGCACGGAGCCCGAGCTTCCGAGCACATTGCCGAACCGCACGAGCGAGCAGGCCGTCCCCGCGGTGCGGTTGACATGCTGCACATAGAGTTCGGCGAGGCGCTTCGTGGAACCCATGATCGAGGTGGGATTCACGGCCTTGTCGGTCGAGACCATCACGAACCGCTCGCAGCCGATCGCGATGGCCGCGTCGACGGCGCTCTTCGTGCCGAAGAGGTTGTTGTCGACGGCGAGGCCGGGGTGGTCCTCCATCATCGGAACATGCTTGTGGGCGGCGGCGTGGAACACGATGTCGGGCTCCTCCTCGCGGAAGAGCTCGAGCGTCGCTTCGGCGTCGACCACATCGTGGAGCGCCGCGCGTCGCGGAAGATCGGGATACCGTCGCGCGATCTGACGATCGATCTCGAAGAGCGCGTTCTCGCTGCGCTCGACGAGTACGAGCTTGCCGGGGTTGTAGCGGGCGACGATGCGGCAGATCTCGCTGCCGATCGAACCACCCGCACCGGTCACGACCACGGTGCGCCCGCCGACGACGGCGCGGATCGCGCCTTCATCGATACGGCGCGCGGGGCGACCGATGAGCCGCTGCAGATCCACATCGATCTCGGTGCGCGGCCCGATGCCCGCGAGCTGGTCCTCGAGGCCCGGCATGAAGCGGTCGGGAATCGACAGTCGACGCAGCCGCGTGCGGATCGTGGTCAGGAGTTCGGACATCGCCGCCGGGAGCGTGACGAGCGCGAGCCCAGGACGGCGCGTCGCGCAGATCGACTCGAGCTGATCGAGGGTGCCGAGGACCGTCGAACCGGAACCCGGCCCTGCCTCACCCCCGACATGGATCCTTCCGATCACCACCGGCCCCGACGGAAGCAGCGCGAGCTGGCGCTCGAGCAGGTCGCAGGAGGCGGGAGGACCGATGAGAATCGCGGTGGTACGCATGGTTGGCTCGGACCGGCTGTACGGTCTGTGCGGGTCGTACGACCCGTAGGGTGGCTCTGAGTGGCTATCGGCCGTCTCGGCGATCGACTTGCAGCCATTCCTCGGGGTTTCCATCCCCGACCGGAGGTATGGGGAACCCGCCCGTCCGGACGACCGTTGGAGACGCCCGCACGCCCCGGGGCCACCCGTTCGGCTCCGCGGGAAAACCCCCGACGCGGTGATTCACTTCTCACGGCCCCTGGATTCTCCGATAGAACCCGACCATGCGACTCCTCGTGACCGGCGGTGCCGGCTACATCGGTTCACACGCGGCGCTCCGGCTCCTCGACGAGGGGCATGAGGTCACCGTCGTGGACGACCTCTCCCGCGGACATCGCGGGGCCATCGAGGTGCTGCGTGCAGCGGGCGGTGCACGCTTCGAATTCGTCGAAGCCGATCTCGCCGAGACCGATCGGCTGCGCGAGGCGATCGAGCGGCGCGGGATCGAGGCGGTGCTGCATTTCGCGGCGCTCACCTATGTCGGCGAGAGCGTCGAGCGGCCGCTCGACTACTTCACGGTCAACACCGCGGGCGGCATCTCGCTGCTCCGCGCGATGCGCGACGCGGGCGTCCGCCGCATCGTGTTCAGCTCGACCTGCGCGACCTACGGAGAGCCCGATGCAGCACGCATCCCGATCGCGGAGGACACGCCGCAGTCGCCGATCAATCCGTACGGCGCATCGAAGCTGCTGTTCGAGCGCGTACTGCGCGACGAGTGCGCCGCGCCGGTCGCTGCGCCGCTCGCGGCGGTCGCACTGCGCTACTTCAATGTCGCGGGCTGCGACGCGCGCGGCCGGCTCGGCGAGGATCATCGTCCCGAGACGCATCTCATTCCGATCGCGCTCGAGGTCGCGCTCGGGAAGCGCGAGCGGCTCTCCGTGTTCGGCGTCGACTACGCGACGCCCGATGGAACCTGCATCCGCGACTATGTCCATGTCGAGGACCTGATCGACGCACATGTCGCCGCGCTCCCCGCGCTCGAGAGCGGACGCTTCAAGGCGTGGAATGTCGGCATCGGACGCGGCCACTCGGTGCGCGAGGTGATCGATGCATGCCGGCGCGTGACGGGCCATGCGATCCCGACGGTCGAAGCCGCGCGTCGCCCCGGCGATCCGCCGCGTCTCTTCGCCGATCCCACCTCCATTCGCCGGGACCTCGGCTGGACCGCACGCCACGACGATCTCGACGGGATCGTGCGCACCGCGTGGGATTGGATGCGCGCGCATCCCGCGGGATACGCCTGAGGCCCGCCTCCGACGATCAGAACTCGAAGCGCACGCCGAGCCCGATCGCGAGCACATCGACGCCGGGATTCTCCTCGCCGGTCTGCGCGTTCGAGAAGTGCAGCCAGCCGATCTGCGCCGTGAGCATCGCGTCGTCGGAGAGCGCCCAGCGCGCGCCGATCGCGGCGCGCGGCGAGAAGTCGAACGCCGTCGCGATCTCGGGCACGGGATCGTCGAACGCCGTGAAGCCGATGCCGAGCTCGACGAAGGCGCTCATGTCCTCCTTCTCCATGAAGTGCCAGCGGAGGAGGATGCCCGCGCCGCCACCCATCGCGTTCTCGCCGACCTGATTCACATGCGCGCCCTCGAAGAAGCAGCCGACCGACACATGGTCGGCGACGAACCAGTTGAGCCGCGCGCCCGCAACGAGCACGGTGATTCCCGAGAAGTCGGATCCACCGAGGAAGTAGGGTTCGATCTCGGCGGCGTCGGCCGCGAGCGATGGACTCGAGGCGGGGAGCTGGATCGGCACCGCATCGTCCTCGAGCTGCAGGCGGAAGCCATCCGCATGGGATGCGGCCGACGCGAACAGCGAAGCCGATACCGCGGCGATGGCTCGGAGGCTTGCGAAGGTCGGGCCGAGCCCACCGAGTCCCGGTCCGGTGCGATTCATGCTTGCATCATCCCGAGCGCGCGCCGCGCCGCAAGTCGTTGGCAACCGGAGAACGGCGACTACGCGAGCAATTCGCACAATCGGGCGTTGATCCCCGCGTTGGCCTTCGGCCATTCGAGCTGGGCGAGCTGCGCGACCTCGATCCAGCGGAGTTCGCCCCCGCTCGTCGAGCACGCGACGGCCTCGGGCTTCACCTCGACCATGAACGCGTGCAGCCGGATCGAGCGCTCGCGCGTCAGTTCGGGATCCGAATGCTCCACGACCGCGAGCACCGAGGGCTCCTCGATGAAGGCATCGGCGGTGATCCCAACCTCCTCGGCGAGTTCTCGAACCGCGGCGCACCGGGGCGCCTCGCCGGACTCGAGCTTCCCTCCCGGAAACTCCCAGAGGCCACCCCTCACCGCGTGGTCGGGCCGACGGGCGACCAGGAGCTCGATGCGGCCATCGATGCGTCTGTAGAGGGCCGCCAGGGCCACTTCGACAACCGTGTCGCCGAGGCGGTCCGAGCCGTTCGCGGAGCCTCCGGCGGGTGCACTCCCATTACAGGACGCGGCGGCCCGATCCGACTCCACAAGTCCTTTATGAGATTGAACTTGCATGACTTCCTTCGAGTTCCGACATTCCGCGCCAAAGTCGTTGACCAAGCCCCCTCGCTTTGGGTACCGTGCGTTCGGTCCTGAGGTCCAGTCTAACGACTGACCAGGCCCGATCCAACACCCTTCGCGATGCAGTTCGCCGAGGCGCGCAACGAGGCGCGCGACGATCGTTCGGTTCCTGCAGACCGAGTAGAAGCGCCCACAGGGCCGCCCCAGTTGGAGGGCGACATCGAACATCTGCGGCTCCTCGTGAGCTGCGATCCACCGTCCGGAGCGAGTCGGAGCGCGCCGGACGGTGTCTTTTTTGGGTGTCTCACAAGAGCCTCGGAAGAGCCTCGGAAGAGCCTCGGAAGAGCCTCGGAAGAGTCCCGCAAGAGCCTGGTTGGCTGCCGGTCCGGAGGCATCGCCCGCCGTGGCTGGGAGCGGTCAGCGCGCGATCTCCGCCTCACCCCGCAACTGGTCCCGAAGCTCCTCGGCCCGCGCCGCAAGGTCCACATCGGACTCATCCCGCACGCGGAGCGGGAAGCGCCATCTCGAGTCGTACCGCGAATCCCCCGGCAGGACCTCGGCCACGAAGTCGAGCGGTACCTGGTCCCACCACGGACCGCGGACCTCGATCCCCGTGACGATTGGTTCGAAGCCATCCTTCTCGATCCGCAGGTCGTAGACCCCCTCGTGCGTGAACGAGACATCGACCGGACTGCGCCCGATCTGCGCGTCGTTCAGCCAGACGAGCGCCCCCGGCGGATCGGTGTCGATCCAGATGCGTCGCTCGACGCAGCCCGTGAGAAGCGCTGACGCAGCGACGATGGCGAGGAGAATGGTCGGCTGCGCGCGCATGTCAGTCGAACTCGTCGCCCCGGAAGGTCGACGCGAGATAGGCCTCGCGCACACCCTGGTCGTTGATGATCTCGCGCGGCGTGCCTTCGCGCAGGTTGCGACCCTCGTGCACGATGTACGCGCGGTCGCAGATGCGCAGCGTCTGCTGCACATTGTGGTCGGTGACGAGCATCGCGATGCCGTTGTCCGCGAGCCGACGCACCTCGACCTGCAGCTCCTCGACCGTATGCGGATCGACCGCGGCGAACGGCTCGTCGAGCAGCATCAGCTTCGGCCGAGTGACGAGCGCGCGCGCGATCTCGAGGCGCCGACGCTCGCCGCCCGAGCAGGTGCGCGCCTCGTCCTTCGCCTTGTGCAGCAGGCCGAACTGCTCGAGGAGTTCGTGCGCGCGGCGCTTGCGCTGGTCGCGCCCGAGCGCCTGCGTCTCGAGGATCGCAAGCAGGTTCTCCTCGCAACTCAGGCGCTGGAACACGCTCGGCTCCTGCGACAGGTAGCCCATGCCCGCGAGCGCATGCCTGTACATGGGCTCCTGCGTGACTTCCCGCCCGTCGAAGTGGACCGTGCCGCCCTCGGGGGTGATCATGCCGATCGCCATGCGGAAACTCGTGGTCTTGCCCGCGCCGTTGCGTCCGAGCAGGCCGACCACCTCGCCCGCGTTCACTTCGAACGAGACACCGTCGACGACACGCCGGCCCGAGTAGGTCTTGACGAGGTTCCTGGCTTCGAGAAGCGCCACGGCGCGCAGTGTAGCGCTCGGCGCTTGGCGCGCGCCCCACGCACCACGGGGCTAGGCGATGATGCGGAGCACGACCGGGTAGCGGAAGATCTCGCCGCCCCCCGCCGCCACCGCGCCGCGGACCGCGGAGATCAGCCAGATCACGGTCCAGGGAACGAGCAGGACCCAGCCGACGCACACGATGCACAGCAGGAGCACGACGGTGAGCTGCGCGTTCATCACCTCCCGCATGTGGTCCGCCACGAACTGCGAGCGTCGGCGCATGAAGAGCCAGATCAGGAACGGCACCAGGACCGCGAACGGGCCGACGACGACGATCGACAGCATCCACAGATGGCCGACGCTGGCCATGACCCGGTCGATTTCGGTCGCGGTGAGGTCACGGACCATGCCCTTCGGTGTGAGCCGCCAGCGCACGCCGGGGTTCGCCACGCCCGGTACCGCGGGCTGCGCCGAGACGGCCGCGGATCTTGTCGCGTCCGAAGGTCGGCTCGGCTCGGGTGCTGGCATGGGAGCGGTGCTCATCGTGTGCGGCGCGCTTCGCGGCGGGCGGAGGCGCGGACATTTGGAATCCCGTATCCGCCGGTTTCATCGGGCGGCGCGGAGGGCTCAGCCCTCCCGCTGCGGCTGATCGTCGCGGGATCCTGCATCATCCGCAGGCTCCTCCGGCGCATCCTCGCGGAGCATGATTCCGACGCGATCGATCTTGGTCGGCGTCGCGGCGAGGATCTCGAACGAAGTGTCGCCGACCTCGGCCTTCTCGCCCACCGTCGGCACCCGTCCGAACCGGTCGAGCAGATAGCCCGCGATCGTGTCGAAGTCGCCGTCCTCGGGAAGCGCGGTATCGAGGCGCTCGTTGATCTCGGCGATCGTCACGCGGCCGTCGGCCTCGAAGGCGCGCGGCCCCTTCCGATCCATCACGGGCGGCAGCTCGTCCTCGGGCTCGTGCTCGTCGTGGATCTCGCCGACGATCTCCTCGAGGACATCCTCGATCGTGCAGATACCCGCCGTTCCGCCGTACTCGTCGACGATAACCGCCATGTGCACCTCGGCGCGCTGGAAGTCGCGGAGCAGTTCGCCGATCGGCTTGGTCTCGGGAACGCGCAGCGGCTCGCGCAGCACGGAGCGGAGGTTGAAGTCGGGTGCCGCCGAGCCGAAGTAGCGCACGAGATCGCGCACATAGAGGATCCCGAGGATGCCGTCGAGGCTCTCCTCGTACACGGGAATGCGCGAATGGCTGTGCTCGGTGATGAGCTCGCGCACCGCGGCGAGGTCGTCGGTCACCTCGATGGCCTCGATGTCGGTGCGCGGCGTCATCACGCTCGCGACGGTCGTCTGGCCGAAGGTGACGGCCCGCTGCAGGAGGGTCGCGGCGACCGCGTCGATCTCACCCTCGCGGCGCCGATCCTCGATCGAGTGGAGAAGCTCCTCCTCGGTCTCGTCCTCGCGGAGATTCGCACCCGAGAGCCGGCGGACCACCTCGTCGACGAAGCCCACGGCGGCAAGCAGCGGACCGACGATGATGACGCCCGCGCGGATCACGCCGAGGCTCGACGCGATCACGCCGTAGGTCGAGTGCCGCGCGATGGCGCTCGAAAGCACGCTCGTGAAGAACCAGTTCAGCGCGACGGCGATCGCGGTCGTCACCGCGAGACCCGGGAAGGAGATGTGCGCGGCGTCGCCGAAGCCCTCGATCGCGACGAGGATGAGCGCGAAGATCACGACGCGGCCAAGCGTGCGGAAGAAGGCGACCGCGTGCGCGGCCTCGTTCAACCGGTCGAGTATCCAGCGGCCCTTGTCGAGCGCCCCCCTCGCGTCGAGTTCGTTCTCGAGTCCGGAGCGGCTCGCCTGCACCAGAGCCAGGTTCAGCGCCGAGAAGTAGCTCGTCGCGATCACGGTGAGGGCGGTGGCGAGGATCAGGTAAGGCGTCAAGTCGGGGCGTCCTTCGGATGCTCCTCTGTGGCGTCTCGTGCGGGGACAGCGTACACCGCGCCGAGCCCCCCTGCGGCCAGAATCCTGTCCTCTTCGGCGTGAATCGCGCGAAACGACTCCTCGGTGTCGTCGCGGAAGCCGCAGGCGTGGAGGGTTCCGTGGACCGCGTACAGCAGGATCTCGCGCTCGGCGGCATGGCCGCGTGCCGCGGCCTCGCGCCCGGCGACATCGGTGCAGATCAGCAGGTCGACCTCGACGGCGGCCGACGCGTCGGACTCGTCGTGCGCGGGAAAGCTCATCACATCGGTGGTCCCGGCGATGCCCATGAAGCGCCGGTGGGCGGCGTCCATTTCCGCGTCGCCGACGAGACGCGCATCGACACGCGACACGGTGCGGGGGAAGTGGACGAGCAGCGCCTCGAGTGCCGACGCGAGACGGGCGAGGTCGAGCGAGGGCGCGCAGCCCTCGCCTGCATGGAACGCGACGGACGGTCGCTCCGCGCTCAACGCGCGACCGTCAGCGGGATGGTGCCGGTGGGAACCGAGTAGGGCTTGACGCGCGCCTCGAACTCGCCGCGGTACTTGTTGACGATCGTGCGGATCGCCCAGTTGTTGCCGTCCGACAGGCCGCAGATGGTCGTGCCCGGCATGATGCCCATCGAGCCCGCGATCTCGAGGAGGAGATCGAGGTCCTTCGTGGTCGCATCGCCGCGCTCGATGCGCGTGATGAGCTTGTAGATCCAGCCCGCGCCCTCGCGGCATGGCGTGCACTGGCCGCAGGACTCGTTCTTGAAGAACCGGGCGATGTTCCGCGCGACCGCGACCATGTCGGTGTCCTCGTCGAACACCGTCGGGCACGCGGTGCCGAGGCCCATCACATCGCAGCGCCGACCGATGTCGAAGTCCATCGGTGCATCGAACTGATCCGGTCCGAGGATGCCCATCGAGACGCCGCCTGCGATCGCACCCTTGAACTTCTTGCCGCCGCGCATGCCGAGGCAGTGCTTCTCGACGAGGTCCTTCAGCGGGATGCCGAGATCGCACTCGTAGACGCCTGGGCGGTTGACATGCCCCGACACGCCCATGAGCTTCATGCCGTAGCTCGGCGCGCCGCCGATCGAGCTCTCGCAGCCGAGGCCCTTCCACCAGTCGAGGCCGCGCTCGACGATGGGGCTCACCGCGGCGAGCGTCTCGACATTGTTGATGATGGTCGGCCGGCCGAAGAGGCCCTTCACCGCCGGGAACGGCGGCTTGAGGCGCGGCCAGCCGCGACGCCCCTCGATCGCCTCGAGGAGACCGGTCTCCTCGCCGCAGATGTAGGCGCCCGCACCGCGATGGAGGTAGCAGTCGACCGCGAACTTGCTCCGGCCGTTCATCAGGCCCTGCTTGCCGAAGATGCCCTTCGCGTAGGCCTCCTGGATCGCCTTCTCGACGACCTTCGCCTGGTGGTGGTACTCGCCGCGGATGAAGAAGTACGCGGTATCGAGCTGGCACGCGTAGCAGGCGATCGCGATGCCCTCCATGATCGCGTGCGGGTCGTAGTCGCAGAGCAGCCGGTCCTTGAAGGTGCCGGGCTCGGCCTCGTCGCAGTTGATGCACAGGTAGCGGCGGCCTCCATCCGGCGCCGGAAGGAACGACCACTTCAGGCCGCACGAGAAGCCTGCGCCGCCGCGGCCGCGGAGGTTCGCGTCCTTGACGAGGTTCACGATGTCGGCGGGCTGCATGTCGAGCGCCTTCTCGAGCGACTTGTAGCCGCCCGTCGCCATGAACTCGTCGACTCCGACGGTCTTCCGGGTCTTCGGGTCGCCCCACGGGTGGGTGGGGATGCGCTTCGTGAGAATGGGCTCGGTCATGGGCATCGGAAACTCGCTCGGTCGGCGCCCGGGGGCGCGGTTCATCCATCGATCGGCCCGCGGCTGCGGTCCGCCTCATCCGTCGGCGCGGTCACCCGACGGTTCGTCCGTCCGATCGAGCGGGTCGTAGACCACTTCGTCGATCGTCGTGCGGCGGTAGACATAGTCGCCGCGCCGCACTTCCTGCACTCTCCTCCCGACCTCGCGGCTCGCGCCGTCGGTCGGGTTCGCGCCCGGGGGAACCGGGGGCTTGTCCTCGTCGAGCCCCTCCACGATGCCGCGGAGGAAACCCTCGAGATTCTCGAGCAACGATGGCTCCGCCCTGCGATCGCCACCGTGGTCGCGGGGAAGGGTCATCCGTGATGCCCGTCTCCGCCGCGCCCCGCCTCGTCGATCAGGCGATCCACGGTCTCGACCGTGAGGTTCTCATGGAGCTTCTCGTTGAAGAGCGCCACCGGCGCCGTGTCGCACGAGCCGAGGCACTCGAGCGCGAGGAGCGTGAACTTCCCGTCCTCGGTGGTCTCGTGCGGCTCGATGCCGAGGCGGTTGCGCACATGGTCCATGAGCTTCTGGTGGCCGCAGACCTCGCACGCGATCGACTGGCAGATGCCGATCACGCACTTGCCGACCTGCTCGGTGTGGAACTCCTCGTAGAAGGTGACCGTGTCCATCACATCCGCGGGCTTGATGCCGAGGAACGACGCGATCTCGACCATCGCCTGGTACGGGATGTGGCGGTACTCGTGCTGGATGTCGTGGAGGATCGGCAGCAGCGCGCCCTGCGTGGTCGCGTAGCGCGGGAGGATGTCCTTCGTCCAGCGGTCCTTCATCGCCTGCGTGCAGTACGGCTCGGCGCGGGTCGGGATCTTCGTGGTGGCGGATGGCTTGGTGGTCCAGCTCATGTTGTGTCGCTCGCAGCGGAATGCCCGACGCGGCGTGGATCACGCCGTGCGGGCCGTGGTCTCACCGGTCGAGTTCGGCGGCGATGATGTTGAGCGAACCGAGCACGGCGACGATGTCGGCGAGCTGGTGTCCCTCGATCATCTTCGGGAACATCTGGTAGTTGATGTAGCACGGCGGACGGGTCCGCGCGCGGTACGGGTACTTCGAGCCGTCGGCGACGATGTAGTAGCCGAGCTCGCCGTTCGGGCTCTCGATCGCGGCGTAGCCCTCGGCGACCGGCGTGTCGAAGCCGCGGTTGTGCATGTACATCTCGAACAGCTGGATCACGCCCTCGATCGAGCCGTACACATCGGCCTTGTCGGGAACGCGCATCTTGCCGTCGGCGACGGCGTTGATCGAGCCGCCGGGCAGGCGGTCGATGAGCTGGTCGATGATCTTCGCCGACTGGCGGATCTCCTCGAGGCGCACGAGGTAGCGCGACAGGCTGCAGCCGGCGCTGGCGACCGCGATGGAGAACTTGACCTTCTCCGCGCCCTCGCCGTCCCAGTTGTCGGCGTAGCAGAGGTACGGCTGGTCCTTGCGGAGATCGCGGCGGACGCCCGCACAGCGCGCGTTCGGGCCGGAGAGGCTCCACGCGATCGCGTCCTCCTTGGTGATCGCGCCGACGCCGTCGAGGCGGTCGACGAAGATGCGGTTGCGGTTGCAGAGCGTCTCGAGATCGGTGATCGCCTTGGGCAGGCGGACATCGATGAAGTTGCGCACCATGCGCTTGAACACCTCGTCGTCGGGGATGTCGCGCCAGGCGCCGCCGACGCGCGTCCAGTCGGGGTGGAAGCGCTGTCCCGAGATGTACTCGACGATGTCGTAGATGAACTCGCGCTCGTTGAAGCCGTAGAGGAAGCCCGTGAACGCGCCGAGGTCGAGCGCGGCGGCGCCGACGCAGAGCAGGTGGTTCTGGATCCGGCCGAGCTCGCACATGATGGTGCGGACGACCTTCGCCCGCGGCGTGAGCTCGATCCCGAACAGGCTCTCGACCGCGTGGTGCCACGCGATGTCGTTCACGATCGGCGAGATGTAGTCCATCCGGCTGATGGTGCAGACATACTGGTTGTAGTCGTGGTGCTCGCCGAGCTTCTCGAAGCCCGAGTGGAGGTACCCGATGTGCGGCGTGCAGCGGGCGATGCGCTCGCCGTCGAGCTCGAGCACGAGACGGAGCGTCGTGTGGGTCGCCGGGTGCTGCGGGCCGAAGTTCAGGACCCACCGGTCGGGGGCCTGGAAGTGGTCCTTCAGGTAGTCCGTGTCCTCGACATCGAGTCCGAATCCCTCGCCGGGAGTGAGCGTGTAGGGCATAGGCGGAGGAGTATAACTCCGCGCGCAGCCGATGTGGACGGGTCGGGGCGCCTGCCGCCGGTGAGGAGCCTCGGCGAGGCCCCTCGGCCGCGCGGCTCCGCGCGGGCCGCTAGAAGCCGCCCGGTCGCAGGAACGGGTTGGTTGCGCGCTCGCGTCCGATCGTCGTCGACGGACCGTGGCCCGGGTGGACCTCGGTTTCGTCGGGCAGTCGCATCAGGACCTCGTGGAGCGTCCGATGCATGTCGTCGCGGTTCGAGGTCGGGAAGTCGATCCGGCCCATGCTGCCGGCGAAGAGCGTGTCGCCGACGATCGCCATGTTCGCCTCGGGGCACCAGAGCGTGATCGAACCGGGCGAGTGGCCGGGCGTGTGCAGGATGCGGAAGTAGTGGCTGCCGAGCTCAAGCATCTCTCCCCCTCCGACGCATGCGTCGGGAGGAGGCGCGCTCAGCCCCGGCGGGATGAACGCCGACAGGTTGAGGTTCGGATCCTCGTTGAACTCCTTCTCCGCACGGTGGCAGAGCGTGTTCACGGGGCCGAGCCGGAGTCGCATCGCCGCAAGGCCCGCGACATGGTCGCAGTGGCAGTGGGTCAGGATGCAGAGCGAGGGCTTGAGGCCCGACTTCTCGACGAAATCGAGCATCGGCTCGGGCGCGTACGAACAGTCGACGATCCAGCAGGTGCGCGTCGGATCGGTGTCGTCCCAGACCACGAAGCAGTTGGTCTGGAAGTCTCCGAGGACGAAGCGTTCGAGCTTGAGAGCCATGCGGTCAGGGTAGCAGCGCCGCCCACGGTGTCGCGCCATCCGCTACCCTCCCTCCATGCGAAAGCCTCTGGTTCCGATGATCCTCGCTGCTTGCCTCGCCGCGGGCTGCGACACGATCTCGTCGGATCTCAACCAGTTCACGCAGAGCATCATTCCGCCATCACCCGCGCAGGCCGCGGCGTGGGCGGCGGATCCGAACGACCGCGAGAACGCGCGGCGCGGAACGATCCTGCTCGCGACCGCGCCGTGGGGCGGCACCGAGGTCTATCTCCGGATGTACCGGCTCTACGCGACCGACGCGCCCGATCCGCTCGTGCGTGCGGCGGCGATCCAGGCGCTCGGACGGCACGGCGCGACCGAGGACGCATCGCTCGTCGCGCGCAACCTCGAGAGCCCGTACCGGCAGGTCCGGCTCGCCGCCGCGAAGGCGCTGCAGCGGCTGCACGACCCGGCGGTCGCCGACACCATCTGGACGCGCCTCGTGAATGTCGACGAGGACTCGGACATCCGCACCGAACTCGCGATCTCGCTCGGGCAGTATCCGACGCCCGCCGTGTTCAACGCGCTCGTGGCCGCACTCTCGCAGCGCGAACTCGCGGTGAATCTCGCCGCGCTCGACTCGCTGCGCACGATCACGGGCAAGGACTACGGAATCGAGGAGGATGCGTGGCTCCGTCACATGGTGACGGCGAAGCCCCCGCTGCTCGAATCGCCCCCCTACCTGTACCCGACCTTCGTGCGCGAACTCGACATCTGGGACGACATCGCCTTCTGGGATCCGGTGTCGTTCGAGCAGCCGGGTGTGCCGGCCGGCATGCAGGCGATGGGTATGAACGACGCGGGCGCGCGCCGTACCGGCGACATGCGCGGTGACACGGGCGCTGCGTCCGGTTCGCCGGAACCGACGGGCGCGCCGGAGAAGCGGGAAGCAGAAGGAGCGCCGCGCACGCCATGAACGCCGTCGCGACGGGATCGTCGATCCGCTGCGCCGTCGCAGCCGATGGCGGTGTTCGGGTCGAGACCCGGCCGCGTCCGCGAGCCGATTCCGATGGAACGGTGCTCGTCCGCCCGACGCTTGCGCTGGCCACGCGGCTCGAGCGCGAGGTCGCGCGGGGGCTCGGCACCGCCAGCGGCGGCGCGCGTGCGCTCGGCACTTCGTGCGTGGGCGTCGTCGAGGATGCATCGCGCGCCGGTGGACTGATCGCGGCGGGTACGCGTGTCGCCATCCAGCCGGTGTTCTCGTGCGGACGCTGCGAGCGATGCATGGGCGGGCTCGCGATGCACTGCGGACTGCGGACGATCCTCGGTGTGGACGACGCATCGGGCGGCATGAGCGAGCTGCTGGCCATTCCGGCCGCGGCCTGCGCACCGCTTCCGCGCGATCTCGATGATGAGCTCGCGGTGTTCGCCGTGCCGCTCGCGCGCGCGGTCGAGGCGGTGCGCCGCAGCGGCGTCGACAAGCGCACCTACGCGAGCGTGCTCGGCGACGATCTGCTCGCGGTGCTGACGACGCTCGTCGCCGTCGAGGAGAACCAGTTCGCGCGTCTCGTGGCGACGAGCGATGCGACGCTCCGCATGGGCGAGCAGTTCGGCATCCGTCACCGCGCGCTCGCCGAGACCGGTCGCCGCGGCGACCAGGAGATCGTGATCGACACCACGGGTTCGGCCGAGACGATCGTCGCATCGTGCCGGATGGCGCGCGCACGCGGACATGTCGTCGTCGCGGGCATCTCGGCCCGCGCTCCGGTCGCGGTCGACCTCTCCCAGATCGCGCTCGACGAGATCGAGGTCCACGGTTCCGGCTTCGGCCCGCTCGGTGCGGCGATCGAACGCCTCGCACGGCGCGCCATCGATCCCTCTCCGCTCATCTCGCGCCGCGTCGGTCTGGCCGATGCCCCGAAGGCGATCGCCATGCTTGCCGAGCCGGATGTGTTCTCGGTGCTGGTGCAGGTGACGCGATGACCGCCTCGCACGACGAGGGCGACGGAAGTCCCGGACGCGAACCGGGTCCGCTCGAGCCGCTTCCGGCGGCGGAGGTCGCGGCGCTCGAGGAGCGCGTGTTGCTCGAGAGCGCCGCGTCGCCCGAGGACCCGATGCTCATCGAGAGCGCGGTGATCCGACAGGAGGCGATTCCCGACGACGAAGGCGTCATCCGCGCCGGCCGGCTCGCGGGTAAGTCGATGTCGCAGGCGATCTGGATCCTGGCGCTGCCGGTGCTCCTCCAGCAGACGATGGCGGCCGGCGTCGGTTTCGTCGACAAGCTGCTCGCGGGCAACCTCCCCATGGAGGTCGCGCGCCCTGCGATGGACGGCGTGGGCATCGGAAGCTTCGTCGGCTGGTTCATCGGCATCGCGATGACGGGCCTCGGCGTCGGCGGGCAGGCGATCATCGCGCGCGGCATGGGCTCGGGCGACCTTCGCGAGAGCCATCGGGCGCTCGGGCAGTCGATGACGCTCGCGTTCGCGTGGGGCCTCGCGGTCGCACTGCTGATGATGGGGCTCGCACGCCCGCTCGCCGAGTACTCGAACCTCTCCCCCGCCGCCACCGAGCACTGCGTCACCTATGTGCGCACGCTTGCGTACGGCATCCCCTTCTGCGGCATCATGATGGTGGGCGGCATGTGCCTGCACGGTGCGGGCGAGGCGCACCGACCGTTCCGGATCGCGGTGTGGGTGAACCTCGTCAACTGCGTGGCCTCGTGGCTTCTGTCGGGCGCGACGATCCGCGCGTTCGGCTCGGTGATTCCCAATCCCTCCCCTCTCGATCCCAGCGACTGGGGCGTGTTCGGAATCGCCGCGGGCAGCTCGATCTCCTACGCGGTCGGCGCATGGCTGACCTGGTCGGTCCTCCGCAGCGGCGTGAAGGACCTGCGGCTCGAGAACGCGGATCTCCCGCTCGACCGCCCGATGGCGTGGCGCATCGTGCGCGTGGGCGTGCCGAATCTGCTCGAAGGTCTCGCGATGTGGTTCGTGAACCTGCTCGTGCTGGGCTACATCGGGAAGGTCGCGGAACTCGGCATCGGGCTCGGGGAACGCGCCGACGCGGGCAAGGAAGGGCTCGTCGGAGCGCACATCATCACCGTGCAGTGGGAGGCGTTCTCGTTCCTTCCCGGCTTCGCCATGGGAACCGCCGCGGGCGCGCTCGCGGGCCAGTACATCGGCGCGGGCAACGCGGCGCTTGCGCGGCGCGCCATCTGGCGCTGCACGCTGATCGGAACCGCGATCATGTCGTCGATGGGCGTGGTGTTCATGCTCTTCGGCGAGCAGCTCACGCGCATCATCTCGAACGATCCGATCCACCTTGCGCTCGTGCCGAAGCTGCTCATCGCGGCAGGCAGCATCCAGGCCTTCTTCGCGTTCGCCATGGTGATCCGCAACGGACTGCGCGGCGTCGGCGACACGAAGTGGATCCTCGCGATCACGGTGTTCGGCTGCTACGGCATCCGCCTGCCGCTGGCGTGGTTCCTCGGCATCCACCTCGAGTACGGACTCGTCGGCATCTGGTGGGGACTCATGCTCGAACTCGCGGTGCGCGGAACGATGTTCCTCGCGCGCTTCAAGTGGGGCCGCTGGGAGTCGATCCGCGTGTAGGGACGATGGTCGTCGCGGACGCCCGCCCGATCGTCCTTCCCAGGTTCGATCGCGGGAGGAAACCACCGACGAGGAATCCGAGGACCACCACGATCGCCGACGCGTAGGCGAGGTGCTCGTACGCGCGCACGAAGCCGATGCGGGTGCAGCGCACTTCGCGATGATCGCGTGCGGGATGTTTGGCTCAACCCGAAGCGTTCTCCGTGACCCGCCGCACGCGCCCTGTCATACACCGAGGAACATGCCGACGATCGCCCCGCTTCCGCATCCCGCGATCATGCCGACGATCGAGCCGACCACGCAGAGCAAGGTCGACAAACCCGAGCGTTCCGCGGGAGCCATGCGCGAGAATGCGATGATGGACTGCACCATGACGACGATCGGCCCCACCAGACCTCCGGCCAAGGGGATGTTCATGAACAGCATGCCGACCGATGCGTAGCAACCGACCTCGATGTAGCGACTGAACGCGGCGCGATCTGGTCCGGCGCCGATCCACGCGCCCGCCGTCCCGAGGAACACCTGCACCGCGAGGAAGCACGGCGCCAGCGCGAACTGGAGCAGCAAGGCGCCCAAGCCCATGCCGATCATCGTGACGCCCGTCGGCTGCGTGCCGAACAAAAAGAGCGCGAACACCACGGCGAGGAGCGTGCCGAGCAGCGCTCCCGCCCATCCGATGATCGCGAGGAAGGCACTGGCCTTCCCGATCCTCGGCTGACCCGGGAGCGACACAGGGATCACGCCTGGATTCCGGAAGGCGACCCGCACAGTCCGCCACCAACTGCGCAACGACGCGCTGCCCTCGCGCCATGGCAGATCCGCGGTGAGCATGTAGCGCGCATCGTCATCGGGGCCCGACCATGGGCCATCGGGCTCGACGACACACTCCTCCATCTCGAGTCCCCGTCCGCATCCGACGCACTTGAAGACGGGCGGATCGAGATGCCCGCTGTCGGTCGTGCCGTAGTAGCCGGTGCCGCAGTCGGGGCACGCGAAGCGCACGACACCGCGCCGGAACTCGAAGTCGGCGATCCGATACGCCTCGCCGCACTCGGTGCAGACGCGCGGCGCGCCGGCTGCGGCCGGTGGCTGCTTCCAGAGGCTGTACCTGCACTTCCTGCACTTCATGCCGGATCCTCCCGGGAAATCAACGCCTTCCGATCACCCCCTGCGAGGACGCAAGCGCGCTCCGGTCGCCGCAGCGCGGTGCCGACAGGGCCGGCGATCAATCCTCCGGGGCATCCTCCGCGACGCGTCGGCGGAACTCCGCGATCAGCCGGCGCGTGAGCGGACCGACCTTTCCGTCGGCGACCGTTTCGCCGTCGATCGAGGTGACGCCGATCACCTCGGCCGCGGTGCCGGTCAGGAACACCTCGTCGGCGTTGTAGACATCCTCGAGCCTCGTCGATCGCTCCTCGACCGCGACGCCGCACGCGGGCGCGATGTCGTTCATCACGAAGTTGCGCGTGACGCCGTTGAGGATGCCCGCCGAGACCGGCGGCGTGACGATGCGATCGCCGCGCACGAAGAAGATGTTGTCACCCGTGCATTCGGCGACCTGGCCCTCGGTGTTGAGCATGAGCGCCTCGGGCACGCCGGCCTCGATCGCCTCGACCTTCGCCATGATGTTGTTCAGGTAGTTCAGGCTCTTCACCGCCGGATCGAGGCACTCGACCGGGATGCGCGGCCGCTTGGCGACGATGATCGGCATGCCGTTCTCGTACATCTCGGGCGGATAGAGCTGGATGCGCCCCACGATGACGACCGTGCAGGGCTTCGGGCAGTTGAACGGATTGAGTCCGAGCGTACCCGCGCCACGGGAGACGACGAGCCGGATGTATGCATCGCGCAGGCCGTTCGCCTCGACCGTGTGCCGGACCGCCTGCTCGATCTCGCGCATCGTGTACTGCATCGTCAGGTGGATCGCCTTCGCGCTCGCCGCAAGGCGGTCGAGGTGCGACTTCAGCTTGAGGATGCGGCCGTTGTAGGCGCGGATGCCCTCGAACACGCCGTCCCCGTAGAGGAACCCGTGGTCGTACACCGACACCTTCGCGTGATCCTTGTCCACGAGTTCGCCATCGATCCAGACCTTCATGCAGACTCCTGTCCGCGCCATGGGCGCGGATCGGAGTGTAGGGACTTCGGATGATGCCCGCCGAGGGGCGGCCGCGCGCGTCAGGAGTGGATCTTGCGCAGCGGCGCGGCCGGGATGCCGAGCTGGTCGCGGTACTTCACCACGGTGCGACGGGCGATCGTGACGCCCTTCGCCTTCAGCGCCTCGGCGATCTGGTTGTCGGAGAGCGGCTTCGCCTTGTCCTCCGCGCCGACGATCTCCTCGACCATCGCCTTGATCGCGTTCCACGACATCTCCTCGCCCGCGGCGTTCTCGGTGCCGAGGGAGAAGAAGTCGCGCATGAGGACGACGCCGCGCGGCGTATGCATCCACTTGCCGCTCACGGCGCGCGAGACGGTCGCCACATGGATGCCGAGCATGTCGGCGACCTCGATCATCGGAAGAGGCCGGAGGTGCTGGGGCCCCTGCTCGAACCACTCGCGCTGGCGCGCGAGCACCACGCGCACGACGCGCATGAGGGTCGTGTTGCGCTGCTCGATGGCCTCGATGATCGACCGTGCGGCGCGCAGGCTCTCGGCGACGAAGCTGCGCGCCTTGGTATCGAGCTCGATGTCCTTCACCATCGCCTCGTAGTCGGGCGAGACGCGCACGCGCGGCATGAGCTCGTCGGCGAGGCGGGCGGTGTAGTCGCCGGAGTCCGGGTCGTACTCGACGATGACATCGGGCACGATCGCGGTCGACTCGGGGGGGACGAGCTCGCGTCCGGGATTCGGATCGAGGCGCTTCAGGCAGGCGCGTGCGCGGTCGAGGCGGTCGGAGTTCCAGCCGTTCGACTCGCGGATGCGCGGGATGCGGTTGTGCAGCAGGTCGTCGTAGTGCTTCTCGATGAGCGCGATGGCATCGCCCCACGCCTCGGCGCGGTCGAGATCGGTTTCCTCGTCGAGATACGCGCGGGCCTCGATGAGCAGCGCCTCGCGCACGCTGGTCGCGCCGATCCCGCGCGGCTCGAGTTCCTGCTGCAGGCGCTCGAGCGCGAGCTTGAGCGTATCGATCGCCCAGTCGCAGCCGGCGAGGTGCGCGCTCTGCTCGCGGACCGTCTCGAGCGGCGTCTGCATGAGGCCGTCGTCGTCGATGTACTCGATGAGCCGCGCGCCGGCGACGCGCAGCGAGGGATCGTGGATCTCGGCGAAGCGCCACTGCTCGAGCAGCTGGTCGGCGAGGCTCGCGCCGCGGGAGGGCGCGTTCGCCATGGCGTCCATCTTCGGATCGCGCTCGCGGTTGTCGCGGGTCGCGCGCCGGGAATCGCCGTCGGAGTTCCACTGCTCGCCGTACTGGCGCTCGAGACGGCGCAGGCGCTCGAACTCGGTCGAGCCGCCACCCTGGGGCGCCTCCTCGAGATGACGCTCGCGCCGGGCATCGCCGTCGTCGGATGCGCCGGGCATCACGAGCTCCAGCGCGAAGTTCTTCTCGATCTCCTGCTCGATCCGCTCCTGGAGCTCCATCGAGTTCAGTTGCAGGATCTCCGCCGACTGGATGAGCTTCGGCGACAGACCCATGGTCTGACCGAGCTTCATGCCCTGTGATGTCTCGAAGCGCATCCCTGCCATGTCGGTGAGCCCTTGCTGCCCTTCCGGGCAAACCCTCGGATCCTCCGAGGGTGGACGGTGGTTTCGATGCTATCGACCGTCCATGGGGGAGAAGGCAGCAGCGAGCCGCCATTTTTCGAGTTTCAGGGCGGTCTTCGGGGGGAGTGGCACGGTTTTTGGCGGCGATGCAGGTTGCGCCACCGGCGCGAGGCTGCGCTAGAGACTCGTCCGGCCCTTGAGCGCGTCGCCGATGACCGCGGGGTTCGCGAACTCGAGCTGCGAGCCGCTGGGCAGGCCGCGGGCGAGGCGCGTCGACCGCACGCCGCGCTCCCCCGCCTCGCGCGCGATCCACAGCGCGGTGGTGTCGCCCTCGAGGTCGGGATTCAGGCCGAGGATGATCTCGGTCACGGGCGCGCCGCGTGCGTTCTTCGCCGGAGTGTCCATGCGCGCGAGCAGTGCGTCGACCGTGATGGCGTCGGGGCCGACGCCTCCGAGCGGATCGAGCCTGCCGAGCAGCACGTGGTAGACGCCGCGGAAGAGTCCCGTCTTCTCCATCACAAGCAGATCCTTCGGCTGCTCGACCACGAGCACCGTCGAGGCGTCGCGCCTCGGATCCGCGCAGATCGGGCACGGATCGGCGTCGGAGAGACTCCAGCACACGCTGCAGTGCTTCACCTTCCGCTTCACATCCTCGACGGCGCGCGCGAGCTCGAGCGCTTCCGCCGGCGACTGGCGCAGCACATGGAACGCAAGCCGCTCCGCGCTGCGACGGCCGATGCCGGGCATCGCCGCGAACGCGTCGATGAGTCGTCGGACGGATTCCGGGTAGGCGGCGTTCGACATGCGGGTTAGGCGAGTTTCTCGAGGAGGTGCGGGGGAAGGTCGATCCCGGAGTCCTTGGCGGCGCGGCCGATCTCCTCGGCCATGCGGGCGCGCGCGCGCAGCAATGCGTCGTTCACGGCCTCGGCGATCATGCGGTTGGCGTAGGCCTGGTCGGACTCGGAACCGTTCGCGATGCCGCGGAAGACGGCGGGGTCGAGCGTCACGGAGTCGATGCGGATGTCGCAGAAGGCGACCGCGCGCACGGCGCCGCCCCCGGCACTTCCCTCGACCTTCGTGGTCGCGAGCCGCGCGCGGACCTCCTCCATCGTGGCCTGGAGCTTCGGGAGATCCTTGAGCATGCCTGCGAGCTGCGATGCCTGCTTGAGCTTGTCGAACACGCGATTCCTCTGCTTTCCCGAGGCGGTCGCCCCGAGGTCGTTCACTCGTCGATTTCGTCGAATCCTCCGGACGACATCGCGTCGCCCGAAGCGCCCTGCACGGGCACATCGACCTGGCCTGCATCCGTCGTTCCCGAATCCGCGTCGCCATCGGGTTCATCGCCGGCGTCCGCACCTGCATCGGCGAGTCGCGGAGTGACCGCGATCACGCTCGCATCGAGAAGTTCCGCGGCCTTGCGGACGAGCGGATCGTTCCGCACCGCGGGATCGTCGACGGTCGTTGGCCTCGACTCGGGGCGCGCCGCGGCAAGCCGGCTCGTATCGAGCGTGAGCCGGACGGGCCGGCCGGCCGCGCGGGAGAGCAGCGTGCGGATCGGATCGGGATTCGTCGCGAGATAGCGGCCGGACCCGTCGTCGACGAGCGCGGCGGTCGCCGACTCGCCGTCGAAGGCGATCACCTCGATCTGCTCGAACATCGCGCGATCGCGCGGGCTCCGCTCGGCGACCTGCGCGAGCCGGTCGATGAGTTCACCGAGGGTTCGCGCGGGCTGCGCGACGGTTGGCGATGTGTCGGGCGAGCGGGCGGTGGATGGAGTCGCGACCGGGGCCGGCGGGCGCGACGGCGGAGCCTGCGTCGCGGACCGAGGTGCCAAGGCGGGTGCTGGAAGTGCGGCGATGACGGCCTTCGGCTCGACCGCGTGGAGCCCCGTCGCGCGCGGCGCGGCGGGGTTACCTGCTTTTTTTGAGTCGGTTCCGCCACCTGCGAGAAGCGCCGCCCCGCTCGCGAAGCGCGAGGCGAGGGCGAGGCGCGCGACGCATGCGTCGTAGAGCGCACGGGGCGCGCTCGATCCGCGCGCGTTCCGCGCGGTGGCGTCGCAGAGGGCGATCGCATGCGCGCAGTACGCGGAGTCGGTCTGCGCGGCGATGCGCGCGACGCGATCGCGCATCGAGGCGGCGACCTCGAGGAGATCGCTCTCGACGCCCGCGGCGCTCGCGACGAGGATCCAGCGGAAGCGCTCCGCGAGAAGTTCGAGCGCCTGCTCGACGCCGCTCCCCCGCTCGAGCAGCCGCGCGCCGTGCGCGAGCGCGTCGGCGACCCGCTCGCAGATGCACGCGTCGACGATGTCGAGCAGGATCTCGTCATCCGGCAGCCCGAACACCTGCTCGAGCACCGCGGAGTCGACGGCGCCCGTGGCCGCGGCGAGCAGGCGGTCGAGGAGCGACAGGCCGTCGCGCATCGACCCGTTCGCGAGCCTCGCGACCGCGAGCAGCACATCCTCGGTGACCTCGATCCCCTCGCCCTTCGCGACGGCGCCGAGGTGAGCGGCGATCTGCTTGGTCGGGATGTTGCGGAAGTCGAAGCGCTGGCAGCGGGACTGGATCGTCTGCGGGACCTTGTGCGGCTCCGTGGTGCAGAGGATGAACTTCACATGCGACGGCGGCTCCTCCATCGTCTTGAGGAGGGCGTTGAACGCCGGCGTCGTCAGCATGTGGACTTCGTCGATGATGTAGATGCGGTACTTGCCGCGCGAGGGCGCGAGTCCCGCTCCCGCGATCAGGTCGCGCGCGTCGTCGATGCCGCGGTTCGACGCGCCGTCGATCTCGATGACATCGAGATCCTCCCCGCGCAGGATCGCGTCGCCGATCGCGGCGCTCTCCGCGAGCGCTCCGTCCTGGTTCAGCGCGCGGGCGAAGATGCGCGCCATGGAGGTCTTGCCGACGCCGCGCGTCCCGCAGAAGAGGTACGCGTGGGCGGTGCGCCCCGTGGCGATCGCGTTCTGCAGCGTGCGTGCGATGGGCTCCTGGCCGACGACCTCGCCGAAATCGCGCGAGCGGTAGCGACGGGCGAGCACGGTGTACGGCTTCGCCGGCGCGTCGGAACCCGCATCGGAGGATGTGCCTGCGCCTTTCTTCGCCATCGTCGTCGCCAGTCGCCGGTGCTGTCCGGACCTCGGTGCCTGCTCGGCCCTGACCGTCGGTCGCGTGCGCAAGACGACGCACGCGAATCCAGCATGATGGGGCCAACCCCCTCGCGGGGGCTCGGAGCCGCGGAAGACGGCCAGGCGACCGTCGGCTCGGACCGAAACGCTTATGGCTGCTGCGGTCAAGCCCTGACCAGGTTCACGGCCGACCCGCCCGCCGGGCCCGGCCGTCTTCTGCGGCTCCGAGTCGGGCATGGTAGCGGCCCCCGCCGCCGCCGTCACCTTAGAATCGGGCCATGCAAGGCGACTCCCCGCAGCTCGACGACGGCTCGAACGGTGGCGGTGCACCCCGACGGCGCGCGCCGCAGGGGACCCGCGTGATCCTGCTGTTCGCGCGGCTCCTCTTCATGTCGCTCGTCCTTGCGACCCCGGCGATCGTGATCGCAAGCCGAAGCGACGCCATCGACAACGAACCGGTCGGTCTCCCCACCATCATCGGACTGACGCTCGCGACCGGCGCCCTCGGACTCGTGGTCGTCGCGATCGACGCCGTCACCCCGAACAAGCGCCTCGCGTCGATCTTCGGCATCTACTTCGGGATCTGCCTCGGTCTCGTCGGAACCTACTTCGTCGGCTCGGTCCTCAACACGATCATCGATGCGTGGAGCCTCCGCGGAACGACCGCCGCGCTCTACCTCGACCTGACGAAGATCGCGATCGGACTCATCCTCTGCTATGTCGCGGTGTCGGTCGTCATGACGACCAAGGACGACTTCCGCCTCGTGATCCCCTATGTCGAGTTCGCGAAGCAGAACCGCGGGGTGAGCCCGATGCTCCTCGACACGAGCGTGCTGATCGACGGCCGCATCGTCGATGTCGCCGACTCGGGCGTGCTCGATGCGCCCTTCGTCGTGCTCCAGGTGACGCTCAACGAGCTGCAGAAGCTGAGCGACAGTTCGGACAAGGGACGCCGCGCGCGCGGGCGGCGCGGCCTCGACATGGTCGCGAAGCTCCAGGCGAGCCCCCGCTTCAGCACGGCGATCGAGGACGCACCCGTCGAGCATCTCGAGGTCGACCGCGCGCTGATCGAGGTCGCGAAGATCCGCGGCTACAGGCTCGTCACGACCGACGCCGCGCTCGCGAAGCTCGCCGAGATCGCAGGCGTTCCCTCGATCAACATGAACCGCGTCGCCGGCTCGATGCGCGCGCAGACGATCGCGGGAGACCGGGTCGAGGTCGAGCTCACGCGCACGGGCGAGGCGCCGACGCAGGGCGTGGGCTACCTGCCGGACGGGACGATGGTCGTCGTCGAGGGCGCGGCCGACCGCGTGGGCCAGGAGGTCGCCGCGATCGTGACGAACACGCTCACGACGAACGCGGGACGCATGGTGTTCGCGAGGCTCGAGGCGCCGTCCTCGGGCAGCACCGCGAGCATGGTCGCGCGCGCGACCTCGCAGCCGAAGCACCGCGACGGCGAGCCGCCGCGCGACGACGAGCACCGGCCGAGCGGCCGCAACCCGCGTCGCGGCTGACCGCGAAGCACGATGCAACAGGCCGGCGCCCGCAAAATCGCAACGCGCGCCTCCGGGGTGGGGCGCGCATCGCGGGCGTGGTTGACTGGTTGTTCCCGACCGGAGGCCGGCGCGACGCGCCTTACCGTCCGAGCACGAGCAGCTGGTTGATGAGCTCGTCGGTCGTCGTGATCACGCGGCTTGCGGCGGAGTAGCCCGTGCTCGCGAGGATCATGTTGATGAACTCCTGCGAGAGGTCGACGTTCGAGAGTTCGAGCGCGCCGCCCACGAGCCGGCCGGTGCCGAAGTCGAGGGGCTTCGCGACGAGCGGCGTGCCCGAGTTCGGACCCGTGCGGAAGAGATTGTCGCCCGCATCGACGAGGCCTTCGGGATTCGAGAACTTCGCGAGGGCGACGAGGCCGATCGTCCGCGTCAGGCCGTTCGTGAACGAGCCCGAGATGCGTCCGTCCTCGCCGATCGAGAAGTTCGAGAGCGTGCCGATCGGCGAGCCGTCCTGGAACACCGCGGCGAGGTTCGACGCGCTGTCGGTGAGGCTCGACACCGCATCGGTACCCGAGTTGAAGTCCATGTTCACGGTGAGCGGGCTCACGGCGCCGTTCGTGCGCACGATCGAGAAGCTCTGGTTCGTCGCGTTGGTGAAGCGGCCGGTCGCGTCGAAGGTGACCTCGCCGAGACCGATGAGGCGCGACACCGCGTCGTTGTCGTTCGATTCGGCGACGAACTGCCAGGTCGTGCCGCCCGAGGCGCTCGTCTCCTGCAGCGTGAAGGTCAGGTCGATCGTGAGCGGCGTGCCGAGCGAGTCGTAGACCACGAAGCTCGTGCGCACGCTCTCGCCGTTCGCGGAGCCGGACTTCTGGAGGACGAGCGGCTGGCCGCTGCCGGCGCCGGGCGTGGTGACGACGAAGTCCGCCGTCTCGAGACCGAGGTCCTGCACGGTGCCCTCGTTGCCGGTGATCACGAGCTGGCCGCCCGCGTTGATCGTGACATTGCCGCCGAGATTCGAGGAGTTGCCCACGCTCGAGTCGTCGAGGCCGAGCACATCCTCGAGGAAGTCGGTGAAGTCGCCGAGGGTCGTGCCGAAGTCGTCGCTTCCCGCGACCGCGGTCGCGTTGAATGCGAAGGTCTTGGTGCCGAGGTCCTTGCCGCCCTTCTCGACGCCCGCGATGGTGATGGTCTTGGGATTCGTCGAGGAATCGAACGCGAGGACCGATCCGCCCGCGCCGTCCGACATGTAGATGTCGGTCGTGGTCAGGTCGGTGTTCGCGTCGACGGGAACCGTCATCGCGGCATCGGTGAACCACGCGCGGCCGGTGTGCACCGAGCCGGTGGTCCCGACGCTGCCCGAGGCGTTGAGGTTTCCGTTGAAGATGACGTTGCGGCTCGCCTCCGCGAGCGTGAGGGTTCCGACGGGGATCGAGAGCGGCACGAGGTCGCCCTCGATCACATTGAACTGCTCGTCGACGCCGAAGCCCATGACGCGCGCGCCCGACTGCGAGACCAGCTCGTTCGCGGGGTTGCGCACGAAGTTGCCCGCCCGGGTGAAGTGCCGCGTGCCCGCGACATCGACGATGAAGAAGCCATCGCCCTCGATCGCGACATCGGTGGCGACGCCGGTCGCGCCGATCGCGCCGTTGTTGAAGTTGCGCTGGGTGCCGGCGACGGTGACGCCGAGGCCGACCTGGCCGGGGTTCGTGCCGCCGGTCGTGGTGCCGGGCGCGGTGCCGAGCGAGAAGTTGCGGCTGAAGGTCGGCGTGAACTGCATGCGGTTCGACTTGAACGCCGTCGTGTTCACGTTCGAGATGTTGTTACCGATGACATCGAGGCGGCGCGAGTTCGAGATGAGTCCCGAAAGGCCGGTGAAGAGTGCGGTTGTGCTTGCCATGACTGTGCTCCTCGGTCGTTAGGCGCTGGCGCGCTGCGCGCGCGCCGCGTCGATGCTGATGGATTCCAACTGCTCGGCGATCTCGCGGGGAGGAAGTGCGCGCGGTCCGAGCGCGCGCGCCGAGAATGTGGCCGACTCGCCGCGGATCGCGATCGCGGCGTCGACTTCCTCGAAGACAAAGTCGTCGCGGGTCTCGAGCTTCTCGAGCCTGCGCGACGGGACATCGGCGATGAACGAGCGGCCCTCGGCGACGACGACGGCGCGGCGCGAGCCGCGTGCCTCGGCGAGATCGAGGGCGCGCGCGACCTGCGCGAGCGTCGCGGATTCGAGCGACGCGCCGTCCGCGAGTTCGGGAAGCCGCGCGCTCTCGATGCCGCCCTCGCGGGCGAGATCGAGGAGTTCGGTGAAGGCCCCGTCCGCCACCGAGGCACGCTTCGCCGACGACGATGCCACGCCGGCGGGTCGGACCGCGGGCTCGAGTCGTCGGAGGAGTTGTCGGGGGTCGATCGTCACTGGTCGGCTCGTCGGAAGTTCGTTCGAATCAGCCGTCGTTCACGCGCTCTCAGGGATTGCCACCGGAGCCGTCGCCGGAGCCGTCGGTCCCGCCGTCGGAGCCACCGTCGGTGCCTCCGCCCGCGCCACCGGATCCGCCCGCGCCGTCGGCCGCGTTGCCGCCGCCGCTCGCGGAACCACCTGCGTTTCCAGCGCCATTGCCCTGCGGGTCGGTCGGCTGTGCATCGATGTACTCGATGTTCTCCATCGGGATGATCCAGCCGTTGTCGAGGACCAGCGCGATCTCGTCACCCGAGCGCGCGACGCTCTGCACCGTGCCGCCGACGCGGTCCGCGGTCGAGGTGAGTCCGGCGACGCGCTTGCCGATCAGCGCACCGGCGCTCGAGAGCTGGTTCTGGAACACGATGCTCTCGAGCCGGTTCTGCATCTGGATATCGCTCTCGATGGAGCGGATCGAGTTGAGCTGCTCGAGCAGTGCGCCCGAGTCGTTCGGCTTGAACGGATCCTGGTTCTGCAGCTCGGTGAAGATGATGCGGATGAACTCCTCGCTCGAGAGCTCGTTGAAGCGGCTTCCCGAGGCTGCGGTCGATCCGGATCCGGCGAGTGCGTTGATGGCGCTCATGGTTTCGCTCCTTCACCTGTTCAGCCGGCGCGGCGCATCGGCTCCGTCCTCTGCGCCGTCTCGCCGGAAAGGGTGTCCGCGAATCCGCGCGTCGCACCCTGCCGCTGCACATCCGTGTGCCCGCGGTCGCCACGGGGCTCGCCATCGCGACGCCCGCGGCTCTCACCACCCGCGGCATCCTGCCGCGTGCCACTGCGCTCGCCGCGATCGCTTCTCGCGTCGGCGCCCTCCTGCCTCGCATCGTGACCGTTCTGCGGCGACGACTGGGCCGCGGCTTCCGTTCCGCGGCCGGCGTGCACCGTGATGCGCTCGACGGCGAGGCCCTGGGATTCGAGTCGTTCACGAAGCATGCCGAGGTTCGCCTCGAGCAAGAGGCGTGCCTCGTGGCTCGCGGCGGTGAAGTCGGCAAGGACCGCGCCCTGCGTCACGCGCAGGTCGATCCGCAGCTGCCCGAGCGCGGATGGCTCGAGGCGCATCGTGATCGCGCCGCCGCGCTGGTTGGCAAGAAGCGCCGCACCGCGGGCGGCAAGTTGTGCGGAGGGATGCGGCTCACCCTCGAGCGCCGCGGTATCGGCGGTCGCCATGCCGGGGAGCGACTGTCCGGTCGTGAGCGATGCGGTGGTCGTGCCCGCACCACGCGGTGCGCCCTGCTGGACCAGCTCTCCCGCAACGCCGTTCGCAGGCTGCGCGGTCGCGGCTTCCGCCGCGCCGGGTTCGAGCCGGACTTCGCCGCGTGCGGCGGACGCCGAGATGTTGTCGCGCGCGATCGCGCCCTCGACCTCGCCAAGCCGGGCCGCGACGGCGGTTCCACCGGTCGTGGCGGCCGTGCGCTGCATGACGAGCCGCGCATCCTCGACGAGGCGCGCGAGTGGATCGTTCGATGTCGGCGCCGTCGCGCCCTTCGAGGCGGACTTCGAGGCGGACTTCGACACCGGTTCGCCTGCTGCGTGGGCTGCGCCCGAGCGGGCGTCGGCGAACGCATCGTCGCCTGACGCGACGCGCGATCCGTCGGCGGGCGTCTCGGCGGCGGAGCGGGTCTCCGATACCTGCTGCTGCGCACGAGCGGCATCGGCGCCCTCGACCGACTGCGCGGCCGCGACCGGCACCGATGCGGGATTTGCGGGGACGGCCGGCTGCTCAAGACCAGAACGGGCGGCGAGCGCATCGGGCTCGGCGGCACGACCCGTTGATCCGGTCATGCCGCCCGCAGCGACGACGAACGCCGAGCGAGCCGTGTCATCGGTGGCGGCCGTTCCGGCTTCGGAGGCCACGAGGGGTGCTTCGGGAAGAACCGCCGCGTCCGATGCCGCCTCCGCAGCGCCGCGAGCGCGGTCATCCGCATCGGCTTCCGCCCGGCTGCCTGCGTTCGCACCGCGATCTGCATCGGAGCCCGCGTCTGAAGCGGCGTCGCGATCGGCGGCCGTGTCACATCGATCGGAGCCACTGTCGCGCGGCTCCGCGACCGACGCATCGGAGCGCGGCCCGAACGCAGCCTCGTCGGAGCGGTCGAGCAGATCGTCCTCGCGATGGTCGCGGTCCTGGTCGCGGTCCCGGCGATCGGGGCCGCGCCGCGCGTCGGTGCGGCTGGGGCGATCAGCCTCGCGGCCGGCTGCACGCGCTCCCTGCCACTCGTCACGGAAGTTCGAGGGCGCCGTTCGCTCCCGCCGTGCGGAGCCCGCCTGGAGCGGTGCTCCCGGTTCGGGCAGTTTCGGCAGGTTGGTCGGCAGAATCGGCG
>JBEAQW010000165.1:0-6739 GCA_041163725.1 Planctomycetota bacterium | reverse complement strand
TCTTTCCCTACACGACGCTCTTCCGATCTGGCGGACGCAGGATCTTCGAGACGATCGCGACCCAGGGCAAGGGCGTGGTCGAGCTACTCGAAGGCCTCTTCTCATAGGTGCACGGCACGTGCCGTGCACCGGTCAGAGCTTGCGCGTGGCGAAGTAGGTCGCGCCTGCCGGCCCCTCCGGCGGAAGGCCGTCGAGCCCGGTGAATCCCATCGCGCGGTACAGTCGGATGGCCCCCGTGTTCGACGCCGCGACCTCGAGCGTGACCTTCGCGTGGCGATGCTCCCGCCCGATCTCGCAGAGCGCCTCGATCATGGCGCGTCCGAGTCCCCGCCCTCGTGCCGCGGGCGACACATGCACATCATGGATGTTGAAGA
This sequence comes from Planctomycetota bacterium, assembly GCA_041163725.1. GTDB lineage: Bacteria > Planctomycetota > Phycisphaerae > Phycisphaerales > SM1A02 > QWPT01. The sequence goes on along the minus strand of JBEAQW010000165.1, from coordinate 6,365 downwards.
GCGCCGCCTGCGCGAACGACGAGTAGCCCTCGAAGGCGAGCAGGACGCCCTCGGCATCCTCGCTCTCCGCCGACGCTCCGAGCAGGACGAGCGTGCCCGCCCGTCGCGCGAGGTCTGCCGCCACCCGCTCGAAGTGCGATGCGCCGAGATGCGCGCTGGCGGACACGGGCTCGGCCGCGAACTCCGCCATCAGACGCACGAACGCGGCGCGGTCGTCCGCGTCGGCGAAGTCGCAGATCCAGACATCGTGCTTGCGCGGATCACTCATACTTGCCGCGATTCGCGATCTGGAAGTCGTAGAGCGATCCGAGCTCGGCCGCAGAGAGCGACGCGATCCGGTTGAAGCGATCGATGATCGGCTGCGGCGCGTCCGACGCGAGCTTCCCGAGGTTCTCCGCCTTCTTCGCGAGGATGCCCTTGAGGTCCGCCGTCGTGTTGCGCGCATGGCCCGCGGGGTACATCACGAGACCGGAATCGAACTTCCTGCCGTCGGCCATCTCGATTACGAGCGAGGTCGGGATGCCGTCCGGGTAGCGTCGGTCGTACTCCGGTCCACCGTGCGTGAAGCCGAACTTCTCCATCAGCGCGCGGGTCTTCCTGTTGTGGATCGCGTCGGGCGCGTAGTCGTGCGGCACGAGCATCAGGTTCTTCCAGTAGCAGTTGTCGCAGTGGCCGAGCTTGGTCGACTTGGTCGACTCGGCCATCTCGATCGCCTTCCGGAGCAGCGTGCCGACGATGTAGACCATCGAGTGATCCGCCGACTGGCGCGTCTTCGGATCGCGCTTCGCGGGGTCGCCGATGATGCCGAACGCGGGCTCGTACGCGACGATGTTGATCGACTTGATCGACTCGGGATTCTCGAGGATCTGCGGATTCTCGCGAAGCAGCGTGAGCATGCCCTGCAGCGCGCCCGCCGACTGGTGCTCGTACAGGCCGAGCTTGAAGTGCATGCCCATCACCGCGAAGTCGCTGCCGGAGTGCGAGAGGACGAGGTCGAACGGGCTGTCGCCGTTGGTCTTCTCGAACTGCCGGAACATGCTCTCCGGGTTGCGGAAGATGTCGCGCGGCCCGAGGAATCCACGCATCGAGCGCATCATCGAGAGCACCGCGACCTCGGTCGAGATCGCCGCCGACGCACCCTTCGAATCGCTGAGCTGCTTGCCCGCGCGGATGGCGCGCCACGGAATGTAGTGGGCGACGGTCATGCCGATCGCGCTCTCGATCTGCTCGGCGGTCGCGCCCATCATCGCGCCGTAGGTCGCCGCGCTCGCGATCGCGCCGTGCACGACATGGTCGATCTTGTAGGTCTTGAGCGAGAACACCTCGGCAAGGCGGCCACGGATCTCGTCGATGCAGACCATGCCGCGCAGGGCGTAGGCGCCATCACGCCCCTGCTGCTGCGCCGCGGCGACCGCGACGGGATAGAAGTCGTTGTGTCCGAACTCGCCGGCGGTGTGGCCGAGCGAGGGATTGAATCCGAAGTTCGTGCCGTTCGAGTCCCACTCGCGGACGGCGTTCGAGTTGGCGACGATCGCCTTCTCGACGGCGACCCTGGCGGTCGAGCCGAACACGGTCGCGCCCTTTGCATTCGGATACTCGGCGGCCTCGGCGCGCAGGATCACCGGCGCATTCGTGTTCAGCGCGATCGCGCTGATGCCGCACAGGACCGAGTCGGTGTGGAACATCGTCGTGCGGTCGAGCACCGATGCATCCGGATTCCCGATCTTCCCGCTCATGAAATCGATCGCGAACTGGCCGATGCCGAGGGCCTGGTTCGTGTTGCGGGGAAGGACGGTCTGGTTCGCGAGGACGGCGGGATCGGTGGGAATGGCCATGGCTGCAGGTCGCTTCGACGGTCTCGGATGGTGTGTCGGGACGCTCCGCGGCGACAGGCGCGCATCGATGCGGTCCGCCGCGAAAGGCGAAGATGGTAGCAGGTCGTGCCGACCGGGGCGGAAAGCGCGCAGTGGGACCGCAGCCCGGGAAACGCGGACGCCGCAGTCCGATCAGGCCCGCACGCTCCGCAGCCTCCACCACAGCGCGGCGAACGCGATCCCCGAGAGCGCAAGCCAGAGCAGCGGAGCGACGAACCCACCGAGGAAGAGCGGAACCAGGAAGACCGCATACGACGCAACGCACAGCATGGACCTCGCCGCGTGGAGCGCGGCGCCCCAGGCGGACCCACCGATGCGCGCCTCTCCGACGAACCCCCGAAGCGCCAAACCCAGCGCGATGTCGGAGCCCACGACGACCATCGGTAGCCCGAAGAAGAGCGCGAGGGCGACGAACCGCGGCAGGCCGGTCCCTGTGACCTCAAGCAGGAAGAAGCCCACCAGCGCCAGCACTCCACCGAAGCGCAGGATCGCGAAGAGGCGCATCCGTGTGCGGCGTGCCGGTAGCGTGCTCGCCTCGCCGATCCGGATCGCCGCGAAGAACTGCATCACGAAGCCCAAGAAGGTGAGCGCGAGCAAGGCGATCGAGACCATCGCCATGTCGTCCGACGCGAGCACGCGACCCAGTACGAGCGTGAGGAGCGGGAACGCGACCAACACAACGCCTGGCAACGCCCCCGCCAGCGCGAGCAGGCGGAGACGACGGATCCGCTCGGGCGCGAGCCAGGCGGGGCGCTGGCTCCGCGCATCGAGTACGGCGCCGCACTCGACGCACGCATCACCGAGGGTCCGTCCACGCGCATCGAAGCCACAGCACGCGCAACGCCATGGCGCCGCGTCCTGGTTCTCGACGACGGCGGCATCGCCGGTCACGGCCGCCGCTCCGCCACGGGCATGCGCCGCACCAATCGAACGAGCTCGATGGCGGTCAGGAGGTGGAAGGCGGCCCAGAGTGCGAGCGCGATGAGCGGCAGATCATTCGATCGCCCGGTGCGGACCAGGACCAGGACCAGCTCCAGCCAGCTCCAGCACAACATCGCGACCGCACCGGCCCCGACCCACCGTATCGCGAGCAGACGCGCGCGCGGCACCGGCGAGATGCGCGTCCCGCATGCGAATCGACCGATCGCCCAGGCGAAGACGAGGTCTGAGGCGGCAACGCCCACGATTCCCGCGATCCCCACCACCTCACCCCACCAGCCGAGCTGCAGCGCGAGAACGGTCACGACGAATCCCACGCCACCGATCCGCAGGGCGCCCCCGATCGATGCCGGCGACCAACGCCGTGCGGCCGCATGCGAATGCGCCGCGATCAGCGTCCCCGCCGACGACGCGACCGTCCACGCGATCAACGACACGACCGCCACGACCTCCGCGACGGGCGATGATCGCCTCAGGCTGAACGCGAGCACTCCGACGAACAGCACGAGGAACGACGCACCGCCGAGTAAGAGCCACGACGCGAGCCGGAAGCGCCGCCGCACGACGGGATCGGTCCATCGACCGCCCAAAACCGCCTCGCGGATCCGGCGCCCGCATTCGGGGCAGTCGTCACCGAGACGCTTGCCGACCAGCCGGTAGCCGCACGCCTCGCAGCGCTGCGGGACGCCACCCGCCACCGAACGCTCGCCCGCCTCGATGCGAGCACCGGGCGCGCGCATCGCGACCGCAGTGACCTCCTCGCGGCTGGGAAGCGACGGCATCGCTCCCGGGACCATCGCAGCGAGCGCCCCCGCCGCGTTTCCCCGCGCGAGGGCATAGGTCACCGTGCGCTGCTCCGCGATGGCCGCGACGAACGCGCCGACGAACGCATCGCCGCATCCGACCGTGTCCACCGCATCGACCTCGAAGCCGCGGTGCTCGAAGCGCGCGGCACCGGCGGCGACGATGGCGCCACGCGCACCGAGCGTGACGACCACGGTCCCGGCGGGCATCCGCTCGGCGAGCCGCTCGAGCGCACGCGCCGGATCACGCAGCCCGGTCAGCGCCTCCGCCTCGGTTTCGTTCACCACGAGCCCGTCGAGCTGGTCGAAACGCAGTCCCCGCAACCCATCGTCGGCCGGCGCCGCGTTCAGCCACACGCGAAGCCCGCGCATCGCGGCGACCGCGATGCCCTCGTGCAGCGCCGAACACTCGTTCTGGAAGAGCGCGATGTCACCGTGCCTCGCCCCCGCGAGAAAGCGCTCGACCTCCACCGCCGCCACGCGCCGGTTCGACTCGGGCGCGATCACGATCGCATTCTCGCCGCCGCGCGACACCATCACGGTGGCGGCCCCCGACACCGGATCGCTTACGACGACCGATCCCGTGTGCACGCCCGCGTCACGCAGCGCGTCACGGATGAACGCTCCATCCGCTCCGGTGCGCCCGAGCATCCGCACGCGTGCGCCGCACAACGCCGCAGCCGCAGCCTGATTCGCGCCCTTCCCGCCGGGAAACACCGCACTCGCCTCGGCCGCGACCGTCTCGCCGGGGCGCGGGATCTCGCGCACGCGCACCACACGGTCGATCATCATCGAGCCGATGACATGGATCGTGAAGTCGCCACGCGGCATCCGCGTAGCCTATCACGCGGCGTATCCGCTACGCGCCGACGATGCGGCCCTCGTACCGTCGCCAGACCCGCAGCGCAGCGAGTCCCGTGCAGGCGGAGGCGAACACCGACAGCGCGAGCGCCGTCCACCAGGAAGAAGGAACGAGTCCCGCGAGCGGAGTCGTGAGTGCGACCGCGATCCACGCGACGCCTCCCCGAGTTCCAACCTCGGTCCCATGTCGCCCCTTGGCGATCGCCGGGAGCGCAAATGAGATCTCCGCCATCAGCACGGCAGGTGCCATCGCGCCGATGTAGGCGAGCGGATCCGATGCGAGGCCGTCGGAGTTGTAGACGAAGCGATGCAGGAAGAGCGCGGCAAGCAGTCCGACCGCAACCGAGAGCCGGCGCATGGTGATCCGATGGTGACCACGCCCGAGCCGCGGCGCACGCGCGAGGATGAACGCGCTCCGCACCGCGAACCACACCGCCACGCTTCCGAGCCCGAGTTGCACGATGTGCGGTACGCGCGTCGCCGAGCTGAGCGCAGCATCGGTCGAAAGCGCCGATCCCGTCCCCAGGTACCAGAACGGCATGAGGAGCGAGACGAGCGACATGAAGAGCGCGGAGGTCCATACCCCGTCGTCGCTCGCCCGCATCAGGCGGGTCGAAACGCGCTTCGGCCCACGCGCCGAGACAGCCCCCGCCAGTGTCTGCTGCGCGCGCGGCTTCACCTTCGAGAACGATCGAATCGCAGCCATCCGGACCTCCTTCGGTTGTGAGCCGAGCGCATGCGGACGCGGCAAAGTCCGCGTGCAAGCGCTGGAACCATCTCTCGCGGAATGAAACTGCCGGCGGTCGAACGGCAGGCCCTCGAACGACACGAAATCGAACGAACGGCCATCGACGCGCACAGACCCCACGGGCCCGACAGACGGCCCACTCCATCCATGCGTCATCAAATCGGGAACGGGAACGCCTTCAAGCGAATAATTTCGAATCTCCCGAGAAACTCCCCGGTTCCGGGATCAGTTCGCGGCGAGATGTCCCTCGTAGTGCCGCCACACGCGCATCGCCCCGAGGCCCGTGCAGGCCGCACCGGCGATCGCGCAGACGAAGGGCAGCCACCAGAGCGAGGGCGCCGATCCGACCACCAGCACGGAAATCCCGGTGAACGCCCACGCCATGCCGCCGGGGGTGCCGATCGAGGCCCCGTAGCGGCCACGCGTGATGGTCGGAATCGCGAAGGAAGTCTCCGCGAGCAGCAGCGCGGGGGCTGCCGCACCGATGAGCGCCAGAAGATCCGGGCCGCCCGCCGCATCCGCGGTCAGGAGCCTGTGCAGGAAGACGACGGCGAGGATGCCGCAGGCGAGCGCCAGCTTCGGCATCATGCCGCCGTGCGCACCCGAAGCGAGCCGCGGGGCGCGCGCGAGCACCCACGCGGAGCGGACACCGAGGCCGACGGCGATCGCGCCGAGGCCGAGTGTCACGATCTGCGCGATCTGAAGTCCGGAGGTCGATGCGAGTTCCGTGCCCTTCGCAAGCGAGAGGCCGACGCCGAGGAACCACGCGGGGACCGTGAACGAGACGAATGCCGCGAACAACGCCGCGATCCACACGCCCTCGTCGCCCGCACGCTCGGTGGCGCTGCGCTCGCGCCTGACGCGCTTCGGCGTGGCGCCGTCCGCCGATGCTTCGTTGCGCGCATCGCGCTCCTGAAGGGTCTGGATCGTGCGAAGCGTTTGGTGGTGCGACATGACGGCGTCCTCTCTCCGCTCGGACTCGAATGATCGAACTCCGGCCCGACGACCGGAACCGGACCCGTCGGATCGGCGGCGATCGTCGACAAGGCCAGTCGAAGCCCCCGCTCGGCCGCCAGCAGCCCCCGAGTTCTTCCCGTCGCCCGTTCTGTAGCATCTGTCGCATCACCGATAACCGCGCAT
>JBEAQW010000164.1:0-8459 GCA_041163725.1 Planctomycetota bacterium | reverse complement strand
AGCGCCGTCTTCAGCCGTCCGCCCGCGGCGACGATGCACGCGTGCGCGGCCTCGCGCGAATCCTCCGCGAAGAACTCGCGGTAGATGCGCACCGCGCGGTCGACGAGCTTGTCGTTCGTCGCCGCGAGATCGACCATGAGGTTGCCGTAGGTCTTGCCGAGCCGCACGAACGCCGCGGTCGTGATCGCGTTCAGCGCGATCTTCGTCGCGGTGCCGGCCTTGAGCCGCGTGGAACCCGTCAGGATCTCCGCGCCCGTCGCGAGCACGATGCGGTGATCGCATCCCTCGGCCTCGACATGCGGAGCGCAGGTGAGGAACCCCGTGGTCGCGCCGCGTGCCTTCGCGAGCGCGATCGCACCGAGCACATACGGCGTGGTTCCACCGGCCGCGATCCCGAGGAAGCAGTCGTTCGCGCCGAGCGCGAGCCGCTCGAACTCGGCGGCGATGCCGTCGCGCTCGTCCTCGCGCCCCTCGCTCGACCGGCGGAGCGCGCCGTCGCCACCCGCGATGATCCCGACGACCTGCGCGGGATCGCTGCAGAAGGTCGGCGGACACTCGCTCGCGTCGAGCACGCCGAGCCGGCCGCTCGTGCCCGCACCCGCGTAGACGAGCCGGCCGCCCGCCGCGAGCGCGCGCGCGGCCGCATCGGCGAAGGCCGCGATCGCGCCGGCCGCGCACTCCACCGCGCGCACCGCCTCGCGCTGGTCGACCGCCATCAGCTGCACGACCTCGAGCGTCGACATCGCGTCGAGTGCGCGCGAATCCGCGTGACGCTGCTCGGTCGCGACATGCGAACGGTCGGGAGGAAGCGTCATGACTCCGCACCGTCCTTCGCCGGGGCGGATGCGGTTCCCCACTCCGGAGCCTCGGGCGCGAGCGCGTCGACGAAGAACGACCACTTCACGCTCTCGACGGCGGGGCTCCAGATCCCGTGACCCGAGTTCGGGAACATCATCATCGAGAACGGCCGGTTGATCGACTGCAGCGCATTCGCGAGCTCGAAGGTGTTGTTCGGATGCACATTGTCATCCACCATGCCGTGGAGCAGCAGCAGCTTCCCGCGCAGCTTCCCCGCCTGCTTCACGCAGCTGCCCGCGTCGTAGCCCTCGGGATTCTCCTCCGGCGTGCGCATGTAGCGCTCGGTGTAGATCGTGTCGTACTGCCGCCAGTCGGTCGGCGGCGCGCCCGCGACGCCCGCGGCGAACACATCGCCGCGGCGGATCACGCAGATCGCCGACATGTAGCCGCCGTAGCTGTGGCCGGTGATCCCGACCCGCGCGCCGTCGATGTACGGCCGCGTCGCGACGAGATGCTGCACGGCCGCCGCCTGGTCGTCCGCGTCGACCACGCCGAGGTTCAGGTACGCCGCGGTCTCGAACGCCTTGCCGCGCCCCGGAGTGCCGCGGTTGTCGACGGTCATCAGGATGAATCCGAGCGCGGTCTCGGGCTTGCCGGCGCTGAAGGTGTCGGTCACGAGCCGCACGGTCGGACCGCCGTAGGTCTCGACCACGAGGGGATACTTGCGCGCAGGGTCGAACGCCGGCGGGAAATGCAGCTTTCCGTAGAGCGTGGTCTTCCCGTCGGCGGCGAGGCAGGTGAAGAGCTCGCTCTGCGTCAGCGCATGGATGGCGAAGCCCTTGACGCTTCCCTCTCCGAGCTTTGCGACGAGCCTGCCCGCCGCGCGCCGCCCCGCCCCGCCCTTCGCATCCTTCGACTGCTTCGCCGGACACGCGTACACGACATCGTGCGGAGGAACCTGCGTGGCCTGCGCCGTCGCCACGACGAACGCGCCGTCCGGCGACATGCGGAAGTTCGTGTGGTGGAACTCGCCCGTCGTCACGCGCGACCAGCCCGACCCGTCGAGCCGCGCGACATGCAGCTGCTGCTGCACGGCGACGGGACCGCTCCACGCGGTGTACCAGAGCTCGCCCGCATCCTCGTCGAGCGACACGATCGACTCGACCGGCGAGGTGTCGTCGGTCAGCACCGCGATCGACGCGCCGTCGAGCGCGCGCAGCTCGAACTGCCTGAAGCCCGACCGCTCCGTCTCCCAGATGAAGCGCTTGCCGTCCTCGAGGAAGCGCATGAGCGGGCGGTTGTCCTGCCACGCCTCCTGCTCCTCGCGGACGACGGGCCGCGACGCGCCGGTCGACGGATCCACCGCGAGCACCTCGAGCACATCCTGGCGCCGCGGCGTGCGCGAGTAGAGGAGCTCGCTTCCATCGGGCGTCCAGCGCACATTGAAGATGTAGTACTCCGCGCCCTCCGCCGCGCCCGATTCGGCGCTGAAGCTGTCGACCTCGACGGTGCGCTTCTCGACGAGGTCATGGATCATGATCCGCGCGGTCGGATTCGGCTGCCCGGGCTTCGGGTACGCCTCGCTGACGACGCGCGTGTTGCGGTCGGTCCATCCACCGAGGATGTAGAAGTCGGGCACGCGCGACTCGTCGAAGCGGTAGAACGCGATGTAGCGCGAGTCGGGGCTCCACCACATCGCCGTGGTCTGGTCGAGTTCCTCGCCGTACACCCACGAGGCCTGCCCGTACTTGATGTCGTCGCTGCCGTCGTCGGTGAGCGCGATGCGCTCGCCATCCTTCGGCGCGATGAACAGGTTGCCGTTCTCGCTCACCGCCGTCCACGCGCCGTCGGGACTCTCCGCCGTGGTGAACTGCCGCCCGCGCGCCGGCCTCCGCTCGCCGCGACCGTTCCGCTGCCGCGGCGACTCGACGGCCGATTCGGGCGGCTCACCGCCGGCCTCCGCGATCGCGCCCGTCGCGAGTTCGAGCGTCCGCCATCCATCGCGGTTGAACCAGAGCCGCCCCGCCTCGAGCTCCCAGCGGAGTTCGCTCGCGGTACCGCCTCCACCGATGCCGCCGAGCGCGCTCTGCATCCGGTTGACGAGCGCGCCCCCCGGCAGGTCCTTCATCGGCGTGAAGGTCTGCGCGTGCGATCGGGCGGCGGCGGGAAGAACAACTGCGGCAAAAGCCGCGGCAAAACGCAGGTTCGGAACCATGCTGGCAGCGTAGCCGTTCAGACCCGCGCGTGGCGGGCGAACTGCTGGTAGCGCGCCTCGAGATCGGCCGCGTTCGCGCGCGCCACGCCGTCGAGGCTGAACGCGCCGATCGTGAAGCTCGCCATCACCGTGCCCCACGAAAGCGCCGTCTGCAGCGCCTCGAGGTCGGTGCGCCCGGTGCGCGCGAGGTGCGCCATGAAGCCACCCGCGAAGGTGTCGCCGGCGCCGGTCGGATCGACCACCATGTCCTCCTCGGCGGGGAACGCGGGCACGACCGCGACGCCATCGCGATGGACGAGCACCGCGCCGTGCTCACCCTTCTTCACGACCGCGAACTTCGGTCCGTAGCCGAGGATGCGGCGGCCCGCGCTGACCGCGTTGCGCACGCCGGTCAGGTGCGCTGCCTCGGAGTCGTTCAGCACGATGCCGTCGACCTTCGAGAGCAGGTGCACGAGCTCGTCATGCGCGACATTGATCCAGAGGTCCATCGTGTCGGCGACCGCGAGCGTGCGGTCAGGCACCTGGTCGAGCAGTCCCGCCTGCACGGCGGGATGCGTGTTGCCGAGGAACACGAAGCGGCTGTCCGCGAACGCGGCCGGCACCTTCGGCGGCGCGTCGGCGACCACGCCGAGTTCGGTGAAGAGCGTCTCGCGCTCATTCATGTTCTCGAGGTACTTGCCGCCCCACGCGAAGGTCTTTCCACCAGCGCGGGTCTCGAGCCCGAGGAGATCGACCGGTCCGAGGCTCTCGAGCCGGCTGCGGTGTTCGCCGGGGAAGTCGTCGCCGACGACGCCCACGAGCCGCACGGGTGCGAGCCGGCTCGCGGCGGCCGCGAAGTACGCGGCGCTTCCACCGAGCACGCGGTCGGCGCGTGCCGACGGCGTCTCGACGGTGTCGATGCCGATGGTTCCGGTGACGAGAAGCGAGTTCGGGGTGGTCTGCGCGCTCATGGGCCGCGCAGGGTAGCGCGAATCGCGTCAGTGCGATTCGGTCGGCGACGGCACGAAGCTGCGCATGAAGCCGAAGCCGAGGGCGGTGCCGCAGAGCGAACCGGCGACGATGTCGAACGGCATCATCATGAACAGGCGCGGGAACTTCCCCTCGACGAACTGCGCCGACAGGTCGCCCGCACCCGTGAACCCGAGGCCGAGGTCGACGAGCGCCATCGCCAGCACGAACGAGACAGCGAGGTACACCGGCGTCGTGCGCGGCGAGATGATCCGCCCCGCGCATCCGACGGCGAATCCGCCGACGGTCGCGGCGCCGATCGCCTGGCCCTTCGTCGTCGACGCGAGCACGAACCACGCGACCGCGACGCCGAGCAGCGCGCTCGCCCACGAACGGACCGCGTGCTTGCCGACGGGCGAGTCGAACTCGTCCTCGTAGGTGGGCGGGAAGTCGGGCAGCGGGCCGCCCACGCGGAAGATGATGTGCGAGGCGCCCGCGGCGAGGGCCGCCCAGACGAGGAGTTCCACGCCGGCGGCCACCACCGACGAACCGCCGAACGCGAAGTCGACCGCGGAGCCCGAGCGCATCGCGAGGTAGCCGATGCCCGTGCCGAGCACGAACACGCCGACCACCGCGTTGACGAGCTTCCCGACGATCGCCGAGACCGCGGTCGTGACCGCGAAGGCGAGCAGGATGGCGATGGCGGCGGCGACCGGCGAGGCCGCATCGCTCACGAGCGGGCCGGTCACGCCGCGCTCGCTCGCGACGAACGGCACGGTCGCGCGGAAGGCGATGATCGACAGCGCGATCGCCACGACGAGTACGACGAGTCGGCGGATCGGGGTATCGGGGGAGTCGAGGAGCGCGGCGGCGCTTCCGCCGATCGAACCACCGGCCGCACCCGCCGAAGTGGTGACACCGGTGGAGGCGCCCGCTGGACCGCTGCTTTCGTGCTGCATTCGGGCAGTGTGCGCGAAAGCACCTCTTCCCGCAAGGAGCGGAGCGCCGACCCGCACGGGTCTCCGAAGGTGCCCTCCGCGGGAACCCGTATATTTCTCCGTTCCGCTCGCTCGATCCCGCGGCGAACCGTCCCCACCGGCAGTCCACGCGAGCCACCACCGATCGTTCCCCCGCCACCGTTCCCCGCCATGACCACCGCAGCACCGAGTTCCCCGCAGACGATCCTCCTCGATGGCTCGCCGCTCACTCCCGCAGACATCGCGCGCGTCGCGCGCGCCTCGCTGACCGCGCCCGTGCGCGTCGAACTCAGTGCAGCGGCGCGCGAGCGGATCGCCGACTCGCGCGCCGTCGTCGAGCGCACGCTCGCATCGGGCAAGGCGGTGTACGGGCTGAACACCGGTTTCGGCAGCCTGTCGCGCGTCCGCATCGAGCACGCGCGGGCCTGCGAGCTGCAGCGGAACATCATCCGATCGCACGCATCGGGCGTCGGCGAGCATCTCCCGCGCGAGGTCTCGCGCGCGGTCATGGTCATCCTCGCCGCGAGTCTCGCGCGCGGCGCGTCGGGCGTGCGGGTCGCGACCGTCGAGCGCATCGTCGCGTTCCTCAACGCGCATGTCGATCCGGCGATCCCTTCGCGCGGCTCGGTGGGCGCGTCGGGCGACCTCGCGCCGCTCGCGCACGCCGCGCTCGTCCTGCTCGGCGAAGGCGAGGTCTGGCACAACGGCCGTGTCGAACCGGGCGCGTGGGTGACGAAGAGCCTCGGCTACGAACCGCTCGCGCTCGAGGAGAAGGAAGGCCTCGCCCTGCTGAACGGTACGCACATGATGTGTGCGATCGGCGCCCTTCTCTGCCACGACTTCCGCGCCACCTTCGAGGCCGCGCTCGCCGCGGCCGCGATGGCGATGGACGCGGCGAAGGCGAGCGGATCGTTCCTCGATGCGCGCATCCACGACTGGCGGCGCCAGCCCGGGCAGATCGAGGTTGCGGCGCGGCTGCGGGGACTCCTCTCGGGCAGCACCATCCTTCCCTCGCACGCGGAGAACGATCCGCGCGTGCAGGACCCCTACTCGCTGCGCTGCACGCCGCAGGTGCTCGGAGCCGCGCTCGATGCATTCCGCTTCATCGAGGGTGCGGTCGAGCGCGAACTCGGCGCGGTGACCGACAACCCCCTCGTGTTCGCGCCGAGCCCGGGCAACACCGGCGACATCGTCTCGGGCGGCAACTTCCACGGGATGCCGCTCGCGATTCCGCTCGACCTCCTCGCGATCGCGTGCTCGCATGTCGCGGGCATCAGCGAGCGGCGCACCTACTGGGTCGTGTCGGCGTTCGACCAGTTCGTCGCGCACAAGCCGTACCTCGCGACCGACCCCGGCGTCGACTCGGGACTGATGATCGCCCAGTACGCGGCCGCCGCGTGCGTGAACGAGATCGCGACGATGGCGAATCCGGCGAGCGTGACGAACATCCCGACGAGCGCGGGCATCGAGGACTACAACTCGTTCGGCTCGACCAGCGCGCTGAAGGCGATGCGCTGCCTCTCGCTCCTGCGCAGCGTGATCGCGATCGAGCTCCTCGTGATGGCCGAGGCGATCGAGTCGCACCGCCCGCTGAAGTCGGGCGCGGGTGTCGAGAAGGCGCACGGCGTGGTGCGGTCGCGTGTGGCGCGGCTCGACCGCGACCGGGCACCGAGCCCCGATATCCGCGCGATCGAGGCGCTGATCGCGTCGGGCGCTTTCGTCGGCGATTGACGCTCCGCTACACTCGCGGCATGACCAGCCAGGGATCGACCGCGACCGGGACCACACGCATCATCCGCGCACCGCGCGGCGCCGAGCGCACCTGCTCGAGCTGGGCCGCAGAGGCCGCGATGCGCATGCTGATGAACAACCTCGACCCCGAGGTGGCCGAGCGGCCGGAGAACCTCGTCGTCTACGGCGGCCGCGGGCAGGCCGCGCGCAACTGGGAGTGCTTCGACGCGATCATCGCGAGCCTGAAGAAGCTCGCGCCCGACGAGACGCTGCTCGTCCAGAGCGGCAAGCCCGTCGGCGTCGTGCGCACGACCACCGACTCGCCGCGCGTCCTGATCGCGAACTCGAACCTCGTGCCGCACTGGGCCACGCAGGAGAAGTTCGACGAGCTCGCCGCGAAGGGCCTCATGATGTTCGGCCAGATGACGGCGGGCTCGTGGATCTACATCGGCACGCAGGGCATCCTGCAGGGCACCTACGAAACCTTCGCCGAGTGCGCGCGCCAGCACTTCGGCGGCTCGCTGCGCGGCACGCTGAATGTGACCGGCGGCTGCGGCGGCATGGGCGGCGCGCAGCCGCTCGCGATCACGATGAACGAAGGCACCTGCCTGATCGCCGACATCTGCCGCGAGCGTCTCGAGAAGCGCATCCACGACCGCTACCTCGACGAGATGCACGAGGACCTCGACGCGGCGATCGACCGCGCGATCGCGCTCACGCGCGAGGCGAAGGAGGGGAAGAACGACGGCATCTCGGTCGGCTGGCTCGGCAACATCGTCGACCTCCTCCGCCGCCTGAACGAGCGCGGCATCGTGCCCGAGACGCTGACCGACCAGACCAGCGCGCACGATCCGCTCGAGGGCTACTACCCCGTCGACATGAGCCGCGAGAGCGCGGACATCCTGCGCGAGCAGGACCCGGCGCGCTACCAGGAGCTCTCATGCGCCTCGATGGAGGAGCATGTGCGCCTGATGGTCGGGTTCCTGCACAAGGGATCCAAGGTGTTCGACTACGGCAACAACATCCGCCAGCGCGCGCTCGACCACGGCTTCGCCGACGCGTTCGCGTTCCCGGGGTTCGTGCCCGCGTACATCCGCCCGCAGTTCTGCAAGGGCCGCGGGCCGTTCCGGTGGGTCGCGCTGTCGGGCGATCCGGCGGACATCAAGGCGACCGACGAGGCGATCCTGAGCCTGTTCCCGCACGACGCGTCGCTCAAGCGGTGGATCACGATGGCGGGCGAGCGCATCGCGTTCCAGGGTCTTCCCGCGCGCATCTGCTGGCTCGGCCTCGGCGAGCGGCACAAGGCCGGCCTCCTCTTCAACGAACTCGTGCGCAGCGGCAAGGTGAAGGCGCCGATCGTGATCGGCCGCGACCATCTCGACTGCGGCAGCGTCGCGAGCCCGAACCGCGAGACCGAGGCCATGCTCGACGGCACCGACGCGGTGAGCGACTGGGCGATCCTCAACTTCGCGGTGAACACCGCGAGCGGCGCAAGCTGGACGAGCTTCCACCACGGCGGCGGCGTCGGCATCGGCTTCTCGCAGCACGCGGGACAGGTGATCGTCGCCGACGGCACCGACGAAGCCGCCGCGCGCATCGAGCGCGTCCTCACGAACGACCCGATGATGGGCGTCTTCCGCCACGCGGATGCGGGCTACGAGCTCGCGAAGGAATGCGCGCGCCGCGAGGCGGTCAAGATTCCGATGCAGCGTTGAGTGGACGCGATCCTCTTCGGAACTCGTTCGTGGTAGCGCCGGTCACACCGTAGGAAACCGCCGCTGCGTCGGCTC
>JBEAQW010000163.1:0-19570 GCA_041163725.1 Planctomycetota bacterium | reverse complement strand
ATCGAAGGCAGCCGTCGGGAGGTCGAACGGCTCCGGATGCTCGCGCTCGATTCGCTCGCGGCGGCGGGCGCACGATCCGAGCGGCTTGCCGCGTTGGTCGACTACCTCGCGGCGCGGACGCGCTAGCGGGAAGGCGACCAGACGGCTCGGCGAGCGCGCGGGAGTCCGCCGCAGGACCGAAAACCCTCGATTGGTACAAAGTCCGCGTAGCCGCGCATCGCCCGGCGATATGATCGGCGAACCCGTCCAAGGCGTCTGAGTACGGATGCCACGCCCTGAACCGGACCCGCCCGTGCCTGCCAAGATCCTCCCCACCCTGTCGTCACCGGACCAGCTCCGCCACTACTCCATCGACGGACTCCGTGAGCTCGCCGCGGAGATGCGCGCGGCGATCTGCGAGCAGGTCTCCCGCTCGGGCGGCCACCTCGCGCCGAATCTCGGCGTGATCGAGTTGACGATCGCGATGCATCGCGTGTTCGACTTCGCGCACGACAGGCTGCTCTTCGATGTCGGTCACCAGTGCTATCCGCACAAGCTCCTGACCGGCCGATACCCGCTCCTCTCGAAGCTGCGTCAGCGCGACGGCATGGCCGGTTTCCCCGAGCCGCGCGAGAGCCACTACGACCTCTTCTCGGTGGGCCACGCAGGCACGGCGATCTCGACCGCGGTCGGCATGGCGCGAGGCGATGTCCTGAACGGCGAGGCCTACAGCGAGACGAATCCGAACGGACGACGCGTGGTTTCGGTGATCGGCGACGCCTCGGTGGTGAACGGCGTCGCCATGGAGGGCCTGAACAACGCAGGAACGCTCAAGCGCCAGTTCCTCGTGATCCTCAACGACAACGGCATGTCGATCGCGAAGCCTCAGGGCGCGCTCGCGGCCTACTTCGACAAGTTGCGCCTCTCGCACACCTACGGCGAGTTCAAGCGCGCCGCCAAGGAGCTCGCGAAGGTGATGCCCGGCGGAAAGGCCATGGCCGAGGCGTACCACAAGCTCGGCGAGATGTCGAAGACGCTCGTGAGCGAGGATGCGTGGTTCGAGCACTTCGGGCTCGTGACCGTCGGACCGGTCGATGGCCACGATCTGCCTGCGCTCATCGATGTCCTCAACGAGGCGAAGCACTTCGACCGGCCGATGGTGCTCCATGTCAAGACGGTCAAGGGCAAGGGATTCCGCTTCGCCGAGGGCGATTCGACCACCTTCCACTCGCCGAGCCCGTTCACCATGACGAACGAGGACGGCGATGAACTCGTGAGCGAAGGCTGCCGCGTCGAGCTCAAGAAGAGCGCGCGAAGCTTCACGAGCGCTTTCGGCGACATCCTCGGCGACCTGATGGCGCGCGACCCGAAGGTCGTCGCCTGCACGGCCGCGATGCCCGACGGCACCGGTATCTCGAAGGTCGCCGGACGCTTCCCAGACCGCGTGTTCGATACGGGCATCTGCGAGAGCCACGCCATGGACATGATGGCTGGACTCGCGAAGACCGGGTGGAAGCCGTTCTTCGCGGTCTACTCGACCTTCCTGCAGCGCGCGTTCGATCAGGCGTTCCAGGAGAGCGCGCTCCAGGGCCTCCCCGTTCGCCTCTGCCTCGACCGCGCCGGCTTCGTGGGTGGTGACGGCGCGGTACATCACGGCTTCTGCGATATCGCGCTGCTCGCCACGCTGCCGAAGGCGTGCCTGCTCGCCGCGATGGACGAGCCGAGCCTGAGGGCGGCGATCGAGTTCATGGCCGGTCACGAGGACGGCCTCTCCGCGGTCCGCTACCCGCGCGACAGCGTCAGCCAGATCCACGCGTCGGAGTGCGCGCCGTTCACGCTCGGAAAGGCGCGAGCGCTCGTCACGCACACCGATGCGCAGGTTGCGCTTCTCGCGTACGGAACATGCGCCATCGATGCGACCATCGCCGCCGAGGAACTGGCGCTCGACGGCATCAAGGCCGAGGTCTACGACGCCCGCTTCGCGAAGCCGGTGGACATCGAGCTCGTCGCCAGCCTCGTCGCCCGCGGCCTGCCGATCGTGACCATCGAGGACCACTCGATTCGAGGCGGCTTCGGTTCCTGTGTGCTCGAGGCCTGCAATGAGCGGCGCATCGAGACGCGGGGCATCACGCGCCTCGCCATGCCCGACGGATGGGTCTACCAGGGAGAGCGCGCCCAGCAGCTTGCGGAGACGGGGCTCGATGCCGCAGGCATCGCGGCAGCCGCGCGCAAGGCGGCGCTCGGCGCCGCGCAGCGGACGGCTCGCGCGACGCTCGGCGTTTCCTGAGTCGCGAGAGATCCGACTGGGACGGAACACCGACGGTGATTGACGGCTCATCGCCGGCTCGTGGCATCAGCAGCCGCTGTGTTCGACGGTCGCAGCGGCGCGCTGGAGGCACGAACCGATCTGCTGGACGCCGATCCGAGACCCGGTGCCGCACATCCGATGCCGCACTTCCGATGCCGCACTTCCACTGCCCTACAACCAGATCCGAAGATTCAGTGCCGGAGCTTCAGTGCCGGAGCTTCAGTGCCGGACATCCCGCGCCTGTCCGGCGCTCATCCGGTCGACGGGCATGAAGATCATGCTGACGCGCTCGGAGAAGGTCTGCCCGAGCCGCTCGATCGAAGCGATGGTCGTGGACGCGACCGCCCCCTGCACCTTCGCGCACTCTGCGATCTCGTGCGCGTCCCACTCGAAGTGCCAGTCGATACCGACCACCCACGGCCCGAGGCCCCACGCGGCGAACTTCGCCGAGGGAGTCGAGCCGAACGGACGCGCTCCCTCCGGCAGCTTCGTCACGCACTCGTCGTTCCACACCGCCTGCTCGCTCGACCAGGGCTGGCCCGCGAACAGCGGCTCCTCGCGCCCGATGCCGCTCAAGCGCACCTTCACGATGCCGCGTTCGGAGCACGGGCTGACCTCGCCCCCGAGCGCGCGGGCCGCGAGCCTCGCTCCCGCCCCGATCGCAAGGATCGGAATCTCGCGCTTCGCGGCCGCCTGCACGAACGCCTCGATCGCACCACTGTGCGCGGTGATCGACGCGCCACCACCGCAGACGACGATGCCATGCACTCCATCCATATCGGCCGGTAGCGCTCCGTGGCCGCGGGCATCGAACATGTGAACCTGCTGGCCGAAGGCGCGAAGCGTGCGACCGAGGTTGCAGGGAGTTCCGTGACCGTCGAGTTCGAAGTATTGGATCGCCATGTGGTCCCTCGCCGTGGTGTGCCGTCGTTCCGGCGCATGCGGTTCTGAATCGCGGTTCCAAATCATCGGCCGAGCCAGTCGCCGGGCCCGATGCCGACCTGCAGGTTCAGACGCGCGGTCCAGCCGCGATGACCGCATCGGTCATGCGGAACTTGCTCTCGTTCTCGCGGAACTTCCCGGCGAGCTCGGTGGCCTTCGCGTCGTACGCGGCCTTGTCGGTCCAGGTGTTCCGCGGGTTGAGCACATCGCTCGGAACGCCGTCGACGGCGGTCGGCATCGACAGCCCGAAGATCGGATGCGTCTCGAACGACGCGCCCGCAAGCGATCCGTCGAGGATGCGCGTGACGAAGGTGCGCGTGTACGCGAGCTTGAAGCGATGGCCGACTCCGTACGGACCGCCGGTCCAACCGGTGTTGAGCAGCCAGACATTCGCGCCGTGCTTGCGGATGCGGTCGGCGAGCATCTCGGCGTACACCATCGGGGGGCGCGGCAGGAACGGTCCACCGAAGCACGGTGAGAAGTTCGGCTGCGGCTCCTTCACACCGGCCTCGGTGCCGGCGAGCTTCGAGGTGTATCCGTTCAGGAAGTAGTACATCGCCTGCTCGGGCGTCAGCTTCGAGACCGGCGGGAGCACGCCGAAGGCGTCCGCCGACAGGAAGACGACGTTCTTCGGATGCCCGGCCACGGACGGGATCCGCGCGTTCGCGATGTAGGACACGGGGTAGGTGACGCGCGTGTTCTCGGCCTTCTTCGCGCTGTCGTAGTCGGGAACGCGCGTGACGGGATCGATCACGACATTCTCGAGGACCGACCCGAAGCGGATGGCGTTCCAGATCTCGGGCTCGCCCTCCTTCGAGAGCTTGATGCACTTCGCGTAGCAGCCGCCCTCGACATTGAACACTCCTGCGTCGGACCAGCCGTGCTCGTCGTCGCCGACGAGGTCGCGGTTCGGGTCGGCCGAGAGCGTGGTCTTGCCGGTGCCGGAGAGACCGAAGAACAAGGCGACATTCGCGGGGTCCCGGCGATCCACATTGCACGAGCAGTGCATCGGGAACACTCCCATGTCGGGGAGGTCGTAGTTCATCGCGTAGAAGATCGACTTCTTCATCTCGCCCGCGTACTCGGTGCCGACGATGATGACCGTCTTCTTCTCGAGGCTCTGCGCGATGCCGATGTGCGTCTTCAGGCCGAACTCCGCGGGATTGTCGATCTTCATGCCGCAGGCGTTGATGATCGTCCAGTCCGCCTTGAACGCGCCCATCTCGGCGTCGGGCACATTGATGAACAGCGTCTTGGCGAAGAGCGAGTGCCAGGCCTTCTCGGTGAAGACGCTGACCTTCAGCCGGAACTTGGGATCCGCACCCGCGTAGCCGTCGAAGCGGAACACATCGCTCTTCGCATTCAGATGCGCGAGCGCGGCGGCCTTCAGCTTCTCGAAGTGCTCGGGAGAGATCGCCTGGTTGACCTTGCCCCAGTTGATGTTGCCGTGGATGCCCGCCGTATCCTCGAGGAACTTGTCGTCGGGACTGCGGCCCGTCCGCTCGCCGGTATCGCACTGCAGCGCGCCGTTGGCGGCGAGTTGCCCCTCACCGCGGGCGAGCGCCAGCTCGACGAGGGAGGCCACCGAGAGGTTGGCGTGGAGTTTGGCGGATCCGAACTGAACCGGGAGGGTGGATGGTGCCATGTCGCTTGCTTCTCAATGTTGCGCGCTCAGGCCGGCGCGCCGTCGGTCGAACGGGTTGGTCGA
This sequence comes from Planctomycetota bacterium, assembly GCA_041163725.1. Classification (GTDB taxonomy): domain Bacteria; phylum Planctomycetota; class Phycisphaerae; order Phycisphaerales; family SM1A02; genus QWPT01. The sequence continues at coordinate 14,633 of JBEAQW010000163.1, read as the reverse complement.
GGCATCCGTCGGCAGGTCGATCGGGACCATCCGACCCCGCCCCGAAGGGGCGGATGTCTCGCTTTCCCAGCCTTCGCACCGAACAGCACGGCGGACTGGGAGGAAGCGCGAGATGGTCGCACAGATTCCGCGCGTCCCCACCCCCCTTGGCGTTGACCGAAATGCCCCCGACGGGTATCTTTTCGCTTCCACGGAGGCCATAGCTCAGTTGGTAGAGCACCGGATTGTGGTTTCGGCTGTCGCGGGTTCGATCCCCGTTGGTCTCCCTTCAAGTTGAGCGCTTGCGACGCGCAGCGCTGGCGCGGCTCCGCCGCGCGGCTGCGGCGCGATCGCCCTCACGGGCGATGAGCCGGTGCCCCGAACCTCGTGATTTTCAGCGTTGGCGTGGCGGCCTGGCGGCCTATCGACCCGAAGGGGTGTCCCGCGGTCCGCTGTAACCTACCCCCGTGCGATTCATCGCGATACAGACCGATCCCGTCTGGCAGGATGTTGCCGAGAACCGAAGGCGCATCGAGTCAGCGATCGATGCCAGCGGATTTGCCGCGGGCGACTTCATCGTGCTCCCCGAGATGTGCGAGACGGGATGGACCACCGACCACGCGGCGCTCGATCGGACACGCGACTCGATCGCATGGTTCGCGGGCGTTGCGCGCAACCGCGGTGTGTGGCTGCAGGCGGGTTTCGGCGAACGCCTCGAGAAGGCCCGATACAGCAACAGTGCGGTCGTGATCGGACCTGAGGGTGAAGCCCGAGGTGTGTACCGCAAGGCCTTCCTCTTTCCAAGCGAACGCGCGTCGTTCGTCGCGGGAGAGGAACTGCTCGTCGTCGACACCGGTGCCGCAAGAGTCTGTCCGCTCGTGTGCTACGACCTGCGGTTCCCCGAGTTGTGGCGTCTCGCGGCGCGTGCGGGTACGGATGTGTTCAGCGTGTCGTCCTCATGGCCATCCGTGCGTCACGAGCACTGGCGCGCGCTGCTCGTTGCGCGCGCGATCGAGAATCAGGCCGCGATTATCGCCGCGAACCGGTGCGGACGGGATCCGACGAGTGAATATGCGGGTGGAAGCGTCGCGATCGACGCGACGGGCCGACGCGTGACGGAACTTGCCGCAGACGAAGGCGTCGCGCAGCTCGAGTTCGAAGCGGACTCGCAGCGGGCCTGGCGCGAGAAGTTCGGTGCGCTTCGCGATATCCGACCTTCGCTCCTCGGAAGCATCGCTGTCCGCGCGGTCTGATACCCGCGATCCGCGCATCGGGAATTTCATTTCGTTTTCCAGGCGCGAGGCTGCCGTGCATGCCCGCATCGCTACATTGCGACGAATCCACTGCAACGGTGGCCGAGGGCACGATTGATGAAGGACGACCGACCTGATGAGCCGCGCGCGCGTGATGTTGGACGCCGTGTCGACGCTTCGAATCAGCATCGAGCAAAGCGCTCGCTGATGCGTGAGTCCTCGCGTGTGACCGCTCGCGAAGCCACCGACCTGCTCGTGAGCGACTGGGGCTCGTACCGCTCGAATCTTCTCCGCTGCTTCTTCCGCGACGCCGCGCCGCTGGCGGCGCGATACCGCGTGAGCGGCGACCATGTCGCGGCGCACGCACACGCGCTGATGCGCGACCGGCTCGAGCGCGGAGCGCTGCTGAAGCCCGTCGCGTGCGTCGCCGACCTCGCGGTCGCGACCGCCTGCTGCCTCGGCCGGGCGAACGCGTGGAACGAACTCTGGATCTTCGCCGAGCCCTCGATGACCCGCGCAGCCTTCTCCAGGCTTCCGGACTCGCTCGCGCTCACCTGGACCCGTCGATACTGGACGAGACTCGAGCGAATCTCGCGCGAGGGCAAGGGCGGGCTCGTCGGCTACGACGGCTCGCGTCCGATCCGTCTGTGGATCGTCGAGCAGTTGCTCGGTGCGCTCGAGACCGAGCGCGCCGAAGGCCGCCTTGAGATCCGACGCGAGCACCTCGGAAAGCCCCTGCCGCTGCGGCTCGTCGGCGAGCAGCTCGCCTAGCGCCGGCTGTCAGGCGACGCATCGAGGTCTATGCGAGCAATAGGCACGCGAGGACCTACACCTCAGGACCCTACACGCAAAAACAAACAGGCCCGCCGATCGGCGGGCCTGCTCGCTTCATGCCAACTCCCGGACTTGAACCGGGGACACTCGCATTTTCAATGCGATGCTCTACCAACTGAGCTAAGTTGGCGTTCCGCTTTCGCGGGAGCGGAAGGTTAGCCGAACCCGCCGCCCTGTCAAGCGGCCTTGCGGCCGAACAGGCTCGCGAGGGCGGATCCGTCGAAGATGCTCTTGTCCAGGCCCCTGATCGGGTACTGGTGCGCGAGCAGCGTCGACAACTCCTCGTCGTCGGCGATCTCGAACTGCACGGGCATTCCGAGAACGCGGGTCGCGAAGCGGACCGCGCGCGGGAGCTGCTTCCGGCTCGTCGCGGCGATCAGGTAGCCGTCGTCGAGGCGGAGCGGAACGATTCCGAACTGCCACGCCTGACGGCGAATGACCAGGTCGCGCGCATCGTCGTCGATGCCGCGCTCGGGGTCGAACATGGTGGCGCGCTCCTGGCTCTGTTCGATCCAGGCGCGCTCGATGGTCTCGGGCGGGATGCCGTAGACGCGCTCGGCGATTGCGCCGAACGCCTCGCTGGTCGACTGCTGCTCGTCGAGAATCGCCTCGACTTGCACCCGGTCCAGCACACCCATGCGAACGAGCATTTCTCCGATGCGCATGAAACTTCTCCTCCGCGAAGTGTGTCGGCGTGACCCATCGCGTGCGTTCGCGGATGCTTGCGGGATTCGCGGCCACGGGGAGCGCGGAGGCCTGCGCAAACCGCACGGACGGCGCGGATGGCGCGCCCAACCCCTTGCCACGGCCCCGTTCCGACCCGATAAATCCCGAAGGTGGACAGCACGCACGACGACCGCTCCGCGCTGAAGCTCCTGCTCGAGCGCCTCCGCACGCGCCTCGACGAGCGCGGCGATGCCGAGACCTCGAGCTGGCCGTCCCTCGCCGAGCCGCGGACACTCGCTTCGTTCCGACGCGCGGTCAGGGATGCCGCGGATGCATGCGCGCCGGAATCGCCGTCGCAGGCGGCGCTCGATCGCGCCCGTTCGACCGCCGCTGAACTCATGGTCGCCGAACGCCTTCTCGATGCGGGTTGCTGCATCGAACGCGAGGTCGCCACGCCGACAGGCAAGCGCGTGGATTTCCGCGCGCGCAAGGGCGGCGCGACGCTCTGCATCCATGTGAAGCGCGCGCCGCAACCGACGCTGCGCGATGCACTGATCTCGATTCCCTCGGCGTGGCGGGCGATCGCGCGGATCAAGCGCCCGATCATGTTCGCGCTCGCGATCGATCGGCCGCTCCGCGGACGCGCGCTGCGCGATGCGGTGGAAGAGGCGTGCGCCTTCGCGGAGCAGGCCAGCATCGGCGACGACCTCGTGCTCCACGCCCCGGACGGCCGATCAGCAGCGCGCCTTCGCGCGCTCGGGCCATCGCACGAGAGGACCGCTCGGCTCGTCGCGGATCTCTCACAGAGCTTCGACGACCATGTGCCCCGCTTCCAGGCGACGCTTCGGAAGGCGTTCGCGCAGTTCATGCCGCGGAGCGAGAATCTCATCGTGGTCTGCGGAACGCCTGGCGGCTACGAGCCGTTCGTCACGGCGCTGCTTGGTTCAAGCATCGAGCGCTGGGACCGGCGCCCGCGTCTGGGCGAGGCGATCGCATACGGCCGAGGCGTGGACGGCTTCTGGGCAGGCAGCCTGCGGAACCAGTCGCGGTCGGCGGTCTACTGGACGCTTGCTCCCCATTCCGAGCCGCTGCTGTTCCTGCGCGAGACACGCGCGCGCACCGAGCCGTCGCGAGGCATTCAGCTCGCGCGCGAGGTGTTCGTCGGCCACGGATCGGACGGCTGACGCGTCACGCGTCGTCGTCACGGGCCGCCCCGTCGCTGTCGTCGAGTTCCATCAGATGCGGCGCCCGCCGGCGCGGGCCGTTCCCGCCCCAGGACGCGCGCTTCGGGCGCAGGTCCTCGCCGTCGACGAGGAAGGGCTCGCCGAAGGAGAAGAAGGACTCGATCTGCCTGTCACCGATCTCGACGATCAGATCCACGGAGCCCTCGCCGTACTCTCGATCGAGGACCTCGCAGCGCTTCTCGATCGCGTCGATCAGCCGCGACGCGCCGATCGGGACGCGCAGCGTGCGCCGCCGCACACCGCCGGTCACGAGGTCGCGCACGCGCGCGCGCAGTTCGTCGAACCCCTCGCCGCTGCGCGCGCTGATGGCCACCGCCTCGGGGGCGAGCGCGCGCCACTCGTCGAGCGTGCGGAGGCTCTGGCGCTCGTCGAACGGGAGCGACCCGATGCGATCGATCTTGTTGAGCACGAGGATGCGTGGCTGGGTGTTGGCGCCGACATCGTCGAGCACCTCGCACACCGTCTCGTACTGGCGCGGCGACTGGCGATCGCTGGCATCCACGACGATGAGCAGCGCGTGCGCGTGGATCGCATCCTCGAGCGTCGCGCGGAAGCTCGCGACGAGGTGGTGCGGCAGATCGCGGATGAAGCCGACGGTGTCCGACAGCAGCACCGAGTTCGCGCCTCCGACATTCCAACGCTCGACCCGCGTCATGAGCGTCGCGAAGAGCTGGTCGGCCGCGTACGCACCGCCCGCGGTCAGCGCGTTGAAGAGCGTGCTCTTCCCGGCATTCGTGTAGCCGACGATTCCCACGGTGAAGTGCTCGCTGCGACGCACCTGCACCTCGCGCGCCTTGCGGACCTGCACCTCGTCGAGCTCCCGCCGCAGCGCAGCAAGGCGACGCGACACGATGCGGCGGTCGATCTCGATCTGCTGCTCGCCCGGACCGCGCGTACCGACGCCGACGGGCGCGCCACCCGTCACCTGCCCGAGGTGGCTCCACATCGCGCGCAGCCGCGGCGCGGTGTACTCGAGCTGCGCGATCTCGACCTGCAGCTGCGCCTCGCGCGTCGACGCGCGGTTCGCGAAGATGTCCAGGATCAGCTCGCTGCGGTCGATGACCTTGACCTTGACCTCGAGCTCGAGCTGCTGGATCTGCGAGGGCGTCAGTTCGTTGTCGAAGATGACCACGCGGGCCTCGAGCTCCGAGACCATCGCCACGAGCTCCTCGACCTTTCCGGTGCCGAGGTAGGTGCGCCCGACCGGCGTGCCGCGGTTCTGGATGAGCTCGCCGACGACGCGCGCGCCCGCGGTCTCGGCGAGCGCGCGGAGTTCACCGAGCGGATCCTGGTGATCCATCCGCGAATGAGGCAGCCGCACCGCGACGAGGATCGCCGGCTCGCTCGTGACTGCAATGCCCTCGCGCGGATTCGTGTTCATGCGTGGACGCTCACTGTACGCGCTTCGGTGCGGAGCCGCGCGCAAGGATGCTGACGGGTTCGGCGGGCGTCGCGAGGTCGTCGCCGCCGTCACCGAGCGCCCGCCTGAGCTGCGCGTGACCTGCGATCATCGCGGCGTTGTCGCCGCAGTAGGCGCGCGCGGGCAGCACCAGGCGCACGCCGCGCGAGTCGGCCCACGACGCGAGCTCCGCGCGCAGCAGGCGGTTCGCGACGACCCCGCCGCCGACGAGCAGCATGCGCGGCGCGAATGCCTCGGCCGCGCGCCTCACCCGATCCATCACCTGACGCACCGCCGCCGCCTGGAAACTCGCGGCGAGGTCGCGCCGGCGTGCGTCCGTCAGGTCGGCGGCCGACCGCTCGAAGGTGGCGGCGGCTCCGCGTCCGCGCGGCACACCGCGCACCTCGTAGAGCAGCTTCGTCTTGAGACCGGACAACGAGAAGTCGAGCGGCGAGGGGAGATTCGGCAGGCTAAACCGCAGCGCGTCGGGATCGCCTCCCTCGGCGCAGCGCTCGAGGTTCGGTCCGCCGGGATGGCCGAGACCGAGCATCACCGCGGCCTTGTCGAGCGCCTCTCCCACCGCGTCGTCGATCGTCCGGCCGAGAAGCGTGCAGGTCCTCGCGTCGTCGATCCTGAACAGGCTCGTGTGGCCACCGCTGACGACAAGCCCGAGCGCCGGGGTCTCGAGTCGCGCGCTTCCCACCGTCGGAGCGCCATCCTCCCCGTCGCGGAGGAGTCCCGAGAAGAGGTGCGCCGCCACATGGTCGACCGCATGGAACGGAAGCATCCGCCCCCACGCATACGCCTTCGCCGCCGTCGTCCCCACGAGAAGGCTGCCGATGAGTCCCGGGCGGACACCCGCCGCCACCGCGATGATCTCGTGCGCGCCCGCCCCGGACTGGTCGATCGCCTTCCGAATGACCGGCAGCACCCGCTCGAGGTGCGCGCGGCTCGCGATCTCGGGGACCACCCCCCCGAACTCCGCGTGGAGGTCTTCCTGCGACGCGACCACGCTCGACCGGACCCGGAGGGTCTCGTCGACGACCGCCGCCGCGGTCTCGTCGCATGAACTTTCGATGCCGAGGATGAGTCCCATGTGGTGCGGATCCCGCGCGGGCATGGTAGAGAATGCGCGACGCATGGCATACCGCCCCCCCTACATCGACGAGCGAGTCACCACGATCGAAGGTCCGCACCCATCGACCATCGAGGAGTCCGAGCTGCTCGCGCAGTGCGAGATCGCGACGGGGCGCGTGTCGGGGCCTGGCGGCCAGCACCGCAACCGCGTCGATACCGCCGTGTGGATCAAGCACCTTCCGACGGAGATCGAGACGCAGGCCACCGAGCGGCGCAGCCAGTCGCAGAACCGCCATGTCGCGATCTTCAGGCTGCGATTGAAGCTCGCGTGCAAGGTGCGCACGGTCACCGGCCGCGACAACCACCGCCCGAGCGAACTCTGGACCAAGCGGCGGCAGGGAGAAAAGCTCCCTGTGAATCCGGAGCACACCGACTACCCCGCCCTGCTCGCCGAGGCGATGGATGTCGTCACCGCCCGTCGGTTCGATGTCGCGGGTTCGGCGGGCGTGCTCGGCGTGACCATGAGCCAGCTCACGCGGTTGATCCGCCACGAACGCCACGCCTTCGCCCTCGTGAACGAGGCGAGGGAGGCGATCGGTCTCGCGAAGCTCCGGAGCTGAGTCCAGCGGTCCGCGTTGTCGCTACCATCGGGCCATGCCCGGGCTCTCAACCGCCGTCAGGAACCGCGTGAAGCAACTCGTTGTGGAGGAGACGCCGCGCGCGACCGAGTTGCGCCGCCAGCTCCACCAGCATCCGGAGATCTGCTACGAGGAGCTTCGGACGAGCGCACGCATCCGCGCCGAACTCGACTCCGCCGGCATCGCGCACATCGACGGCCTCGCGGGCGGGACGGGCACCATCGCCTTCCTTCCGGGCGAGAGCCGCGACGCGGTCGGGCTCCGCGCCGACATCGACGGACTCCCCATCGTCGAGCGGACGGACTGCGCGTGGAAGTCGACCATCGAAGGCCGCATGCACGCGTGCGGTCACGACGGGCACACCGCGATCCTCGTCGGCGCCGCGCGCGTCCTTGCGCGTCTCGGCAAGGAATCGCCGCTCCCCAACGCCGTGCGGTTCCTGTTCCAGCCCGCCGAGGAAGGCGGCGCGGGCGGAAAGCGGATGGTGGAGGACGGCGCGCTCGACGCGCGTCCGGAAGGCCCTGCGCTGCGGCGGATCTACGGGCTTCACAACTTCCCGGGACTCGCGCTCGGCACGCTGTCCACGCGTCGCGGCGCGCTGTTCGCGTCGAGCGATCGGTTCGAGATCGCCGTGCATGGACAGGCCTCGCATGCGGCGTGGCCGCACCAGTCGCACGACCCGATCATCGCGGCGAGCGCGATCGTGCTCGCCCTTCAGGCGATCGTCGCGCGCGAGCTCGACCCGCTCGACGCGGGCGTCGTGAGCACCACGATGCTGCATGCGGGAACCGCGACGAACCAGATCGGTTCGGAAGCGATGCTCCAGGGAACGGCACGCGCGCTGCTCGAGTCGACGAGAACGCACATCGAGACCCGCATCGCCGAGATCGCGGCCGATGTCGCGCGGGCGCACCGCTGCGGCACGACGACGCGCTACCTCCGCGGCTATCCGGTCACGAGCAACGACGACGAGAGCGTCACCGAGTTCGAACGGATCGTCGAACGCGAACTCCCCGGCCTCCGGTTCGAGACGATGCAGGTACCCGTGATGGGCGGCGAGGACTTCGCGTTCTACGCGGAGCGCATTCCCGCCTGCTTCTACCTGCTCGGCGTCGAGGACGGCAGATGGAGCAGCGCGAGCCTGCACCAGCCGACCTTCGACTTCAACGACGCGGCGATTCCCCACGGCATCGAGGCCATGGTGACGCTCGCGCTCGCGGACGGGAGTGGCGCGGCCGCCTGACGCGTCTGCGGGGATGGCCGTCGTTCGCCAGACGGCACCCGTGCCGAGTCGGACGGCGCACATCGACTGTCTTCAGGGGAGTTTTGCGACTTCGGGGGAACCCGCGACGTGGTCGTGCGCATGATGCGCCATACTCACCCGAACGAGCCCCCATGATCGCCCTCAGCACCGCCTTCCTGCTCTCGACCCTTCCGCCCATCGCGCTTCCCCGCGAGATCGTCACGCCCGAAGCGCGTCCGATCACCGTTTCGGAGATCGCACCGCTCCAGGCAGGCCGCCCTGCCGCGAGCATCCTGCTTGATCTACCGCGGCGCGGTCCGGTCACGCTGAACCTCACGGCCGCGCGGCTCGTCGACGACGCGTTCCGGATCGAGGTCGCCACGGTGATCGACGGCGCGACGCGCTCGCGCCTCATGAAGCCGCTGCTCCCGCATGCCTACGCGGGGGCCGTGGCGGGATCGCCCGATTCGCGCGTGTTCATCGGACTGGGTACCGGGGCGGCCGAAGGACTGGTTGCGGGCTTCATCGAGCTCGACGGCGAGACCTGGTGGCTGTCGAGCGGGAACGAGGTCGCGCGCCGCGCGGGGATGCCCGCGATGCTCGCGCACGAGTCCGCGTTCGCGGACGCCGCGACGCACGGCATGCAGTGCGGCACCGACGCGATCAAGCAGCCATTCATCGAGAGCGTCTCGTTCGATGTCGCCGAGGGTGGCATCGCAGGCGGCGTCGCATGCCGCGAGTACCGCGTGGCGATCGACACCGACACCGAGTTCACGATGACGGCCCACGGCGGCAACACCGTCGCCGCCGCGCAGTACGCGCTTCTCCTGATGGGCGCGTCGAGCCAGGTCTACGACCGCGATGTCGACATCAAGCTGCCCGTCTCGTATCTCCGGCTCTGGACCGGCGAGGATCCGTGGGTGCAGACCGAGATGGGCGCGCAGCTCGGCGAGTACCGCGACCACTGGGTCGCGAACATGGGCGCCGTTCCGCGCGAGGTCGGCCACTATCTTGCGGGACGCGGACTCGGCGGCGGCGTGGCATGGCTTGGCGTCGCCTGCAGTGTGCCGCAGTGGGCGTACGCGCTTTCCTCGGGCGTCGGCTACGGGTTCCCGTATCCGCTCATCGACCACGATCACGGCAACTGGGAGCCGATGGTGGTCAGCCACGAACTCGGCCACAACTTCGGCGCGCCGCACACGCACGACCACAACCCGCAGGCGGACGGCTGCGGTACGGGCGACTGCTCGCTCGCGGACACGGGCACGATCATGTCCTACTGCCATGGCTGCCCGGGCGGGATGTCGAACATCTCGCTGAACTTCCATCCATTCTCGATCGCGTCGATGAACGCGCATCTCGCGACGACCGCCTGCGGCGATTCCGGCGCGTACGCCGTGGACGATGCGATCGCCACCGTCGAGAACACGCCGGCGGGCCTCGATCCCCTCGCGAACGACGCGTTCGTGAACTGCGCGGAGCTGTCGCTCCTCGGATACGACGAGCACTCGGCCGAAGGCGGCACGATCGTGCTCGCGCCGTCCCAGCCCGGACTCCCGCCCTACCTCGAGTACGCCCCACCCGCCAACTTCAGTGGAGACGACTCGTTCGCGTACACCGCGGTCGACTCCTCGGGCAACTCGAGCACGGCCATCGTCCATGTCAGCGTCCGACCAGTGCTCGACCGCATCTACCTCGAGTTCCCATCGGACGGCGTGGTGGCGAACTGGTACGCGCTGCCCGGGGACACCGCGCTCCTTCCCGACTTCTCGACGATGACGCCGTACGGAAGTTCGATCCTTCCCCAGATCGCGATCGCGTCGACTTCGGGCGCGTTCTCCTCGAGCGGCCGGAGCGACCTCGTCGCCGCGGTGTTCGAGGGTTACATCCGCATCCCGACCACCGGCATCTGGACGCTCTCGACGGAGTCCGACGACGGATCGCGCCTCTGGATCGACGGCGTGCTCGTCGCCGACAACGATGGACTCCACGGCATGGTGGAACGCGCGGGGCAGATCGGGCTCGAGAACGGCTACCACCGCATTCGGCTGGAGTTCTTCGAGAACTTCGGCGGTGCGGGCGAGATCCTGCGTTGGCAGGGCCCCGGTGTCCCGAGGGAGATCGTCCCGTCCTCCGCGTTCGCGCGCGGAGGTAACGAGGTCATGCTCGATCTCGACAGCGACGGAGTGGTCGGCGCTTCCGATCTCGCGATCCTGCTCGATGCATGGGGACCGGTCGCGTCCGGAACCCCCGCCGACTTCGACCGCAGCGGCACCGTCGACGCGGCCGACCTCGCCCGGATCCTGACGAACTGGGGCCCATAACCCGCCTGCCCGTCCGATTCCCGAGCGGGCAATCGTCGACCCGGCGGTGTTCGGGTCCGGCGGTCTCCGCGCCGCCACGGCCTTGCAAGGGCCTTCTGGGTTCGCTACATTGCGCGACTCGACATTTCAAACCGCTCGAACTACTGGGCCCCTGCTCGTCAGGGTCCGCATGCTCGAGAGCCGCGTGTGCTCGAAGGCGTGAGTCCAGTGGGAGGTCACGGAAACCATGGCTGCAAAGAAAGTCACGAAGCAGTTCAAGATCATGGCGCCGGGTGGCAAGGCCACTCCCGCCCCGCCGATCGGCCCCGTCCTGGGTGCAAACGGCGTCAACCCGGGACAATTCATCACGAAGTTCAACGACGCGACGCGCGCGCTCAACGGCCGCGTGGTCGGTTGCGTCATCACGGTCTACAGCGACCGTTCGTTCGACTTCGAGATCAAGAGCTCGCCCACCTCGGTCCTCATCGCTGCGGCGCTGAAGGTCGAGAAGGGTTCGGGCCGTCCGAACAGCGAGAAGATCGGCAAGCTCACGATGGCGCAGGTCAAGGCCATCGCCGAGGAGAAGCTCAAGGATCTCAACACCACCAACATCGAAGCCGCGATGCGTGTCGTCGCCGGCACTGCGCGCTCGATGGGCGCGACGGTGGAGGGTTAACTCATGCCACGAATCTCTAAGCGTTCCAAGGCGAACCTCGCCATGTTCTCGAAGTCCGCGATGTCCGCCGCCGACGCGGTGGCCGCGCTCCGGAAGTACAAGACGCCGAAGTTCGACCAGACGGTCAACGTCGTGCTTCACCTCGGCATCGATCCGAAGCAGGCCGACCAGGCCCTGCGCGGCTCGATCGGCCTTCCGCACGGCACCGGCAAGACGGCGCGCGTGGTCTGCTTCTGCAACGCCGACAAGGCTGCGGACGCGAAGGCCGCGGGTGCGGTCGAGGCGGGCGCCGAGGATCTCGTCGCCAAGATCGAGGGCGGCTGGATGGACTTCGATGTCGCCGTCGCGAGCCCCGACATGATGCGCGTCGTCTCGAAGCTCGGCAAGGTGCTCGGCCCGAAGGGTCTCATGCCCTCGCCGAAGGCCGGCACGGTGGCTCCCGATGTCGTCGGTGCCGTCCGTGACTACGCCAACGGCAAGCAGGAGTACCGCAACGACTCCGGTGGCAACATCCACGGCGTGATCGGCAAGCTCTCGTTCCCCGATTCGAAGCTCGTCGAGAACCTCGAGGCGTTCATCGCCAGCATCCAGAAGGTCAAGCCCTCCGCAGCCAAGGGCACCTACATCAAGAAGTGCGCGATCGCGGCGTGCATGAGCCCCAGCGTGCTGGTGGCCGTCTAAGCGCGTCGGGAGGAACCAACCATGAGCAAGCCAGTCAAGAACCTGATTGCATCCGAGTACGAGTCGCGCTTCAAGGACCTCACCGGCGCCGTCGTCGTCGAGATCCGAGGCCTCGACGCCCAGTCGACGACCTCGATGCGCAATTCGCTCCGCACGCACGGCATCCAGGTGACCGTCGTCAAGAACACCCTCGCGCGCCGCACCTTCAAGGGTGGTCCGCTCGAGAAGCTCGAAGGCGCGCTGAAGGGTCCTTCGGCCCTCCTCACCGGCGATCTGAGCCCCGTGCTCGTCGCCCGTCAGATCGTGAAGGCCGCGGAGACCGAAGCGAAGATCGTGCTCAAGGGCGCGATCTTCGACGGCGAGTACTACGAGGGCGACGCGGGCGTGAAGAAGCTCGGAAGCTTCCCCACGCGCGAAGAGGCCCAGGCCAAGGTCGTCACGCTCGTGCTCTCGCCTGCGCGGCAGATCATGGGCGCGGTCAAGACGCTTCAGGAGAAGCTCGAGGCCGGCGAGACGATCGCGAAGATCGCCTGACCATCCAGTTCGAAACCGTTTCCGCAGTCCAGTCCGCCACCGACTGGTCCCTCGCGGGATGAAATGCCGCTCGTCGCGGCACCTCTCGGTGGCAAGACAGTGGCGCAAGCCACAAGGAAGAACAATGTCCGAGACCCAGACCTTTGACGCGAAGATCAGCACCCTCGGCGACTCGATCGCCAGCCTCACCATCAAGGAGGCCGTCGAGCTCACCGAGTACATGAAGGTGACCTACGGCATCGAGCCCGCCGCTGGCGCGGTCGTCGTCGCCGGTGATGCCGGTGGCGCTGCCGCCGCTGCCGAGAAGACCGAGTTCAACGTCATCCTCAAGGCTGCCGGCGCGAGCAAGATCAACGTCATCAAGGCCGTCCGCGAAGCGACCGGTCTCGGCCTCGCCGAGGCGAAGGCGCTCGTCGATGGCGCTCCCAAGACCGTCAAGGAAGGCCTCAGCAAGGAGGACGCGGCCAAGCTGGTCGAGACCCTCAAGGCTGCGGGCGCCGACGCGGCCGCCGAGTGATTCCGTCAGTTGCGGATCCAAGCGCCCCGTCGGCATGGGCTTACGCCTGCCGGCGGGGTGCTTGGACCGCGCCCCCCACCGCGGACACCCGTCATCCCAGGTGCCTTCCGCTCGTAGAGGGGCAAAAACTGTCGGAACTTGTCGGAGTTTGGGACCGTGTCTACACTCGTGGTCTTTCCAGTCTGGGCTCGGCTCGCTTGCTGAACCTTTACGCGATCACACTCTGAACCACCTCGCCAGGCCGGTGTTCGTCCGGTCCGGTGTTCTTTGCTAGGGGACTCGTCGATGTCAACCAAGACGATTCGGGACTTCTCGAAGCGCGGTGATGCGCTTCCAGTACCGGTGCTTACTCGTGTTCAGGCGGATGCATACCGCCGATTCCTCCAACTCGAGCAGGCACACGACGAGCGTGACTCCAGCATCGGCCTCGAGGCACTGATGCGCGAGGTGTTCCCCATCGAGAGCTACGACGGCTCGATGCGGCTCGAGTACCAGCACTACAAGCTCGACGAGCCCCGCTACACCGCGGACGAGTGCCGCGAGCTCCGCCTGACCTACGGCCGGCCCTTCCGCGTCGGCGTGCGCCTCGTGCGCGACGGAACGAGCGAGATCGCCGAAGAGGAGATCTACCTCGGCGAGGTGCCCATCATGATGGGCGGCGGCGAGTTCATCGTGAACGGCGCCGAGCGCTGCATCGTCAGCCAGCTCCACCGTTCGCCCGGCGTCGATTTCTCGATCGTCAGCTCCTTCGGCGACCGACCGCTCCACCAGGCGCGCATCATTCCCGAGCGCGGCTCCTGGATCGAGCTCGAGGTCACCAAGAAGGATGTCCTCGCGATGCGGATCGACCAGTCGACCAAGCTCGCCGCGACGACCTTCCTCCGTGCGCTCGACGAGCAGTTCTCGTCGACCGACCGTCTGCTCGAGCTCTTCTACGAGGTCGAGGAGATCAAGGTCGCGAAGCTGAAGCCCGAGCACTACGCCGCCGAACTCGTCATCGACTCCGACACCGGCGAGGAGCTCTGCCGCGTCGGCTCGCCGATCGGCGACATGGTCGCCACCATCCAGGCGTCGAACCTCGGCACCATCCGCGTCATCACCAACGCGAGCGACCCGCTCATCCTCAACACCCTCGCCGAGGAGAAGCTCGACTTCCTCGCCGAGGTCACCGAGAACGAGGCTGCGCTCCTGCGCATCTACGGGCGCCTCCGCCCGGGCAACCCGCCGCAGATCGACAAGGCGAAGGACCTCTTCCACGAGAAGTTCTTCGACGAGAACCGCTACCGCCTTGGCCGCGTGGGACGGTTCCGCATCAACCGCAAGTTCCTCGACGATCCCGACTACTCGCCCACCGACGAGCGCGTGCAGCGGCTCCGCGCCGAGGACTTCCTCGCGGTGATCCGCTACATGATGGAGCTGCGCCGGCCCGCCGACCCCAACCGTCGCAGCCGCGCCATCGTCGACGACATCGACCACCTCGGCAACCGCCGCCTCCGCACGCTCGACGAGCTGGCGACGGAGGAGATGCGCAAGGGCTTCCTGAAGCTCCGACGCACCGTGCAGGAGAAGATGTCGATCAAGAACCCCGA
>JBEAQW010000162.1:0-7713 GCA_041163725.1 Planctomycetota bacterium | reverse complement strand
ACCTTCACGATCGGCCGCGGCAACGAGATCGTCTGCCAGGCGATCCGCTCGATGATGCCGCTCGTCGAGGGCCGCACGCTCGCCTCGATCCGCGCCGACCGCCGCGGGTTCTGGCGCGCGCTCGCGCAGGACTCGCAGTTCCGCTGGCTCGGCCCCGAGAAGGGCGTGATGGCGCTCGCGCTGGCGGCGATCGTGAACGCGGTGTGGGACCTCGAGGCGCGCGCCGAGGGCAAACCGCTCTGGCGACTTCTCGCCGACATGCCCGCCGAGGAACTCGTCGCCGCGATCGACTTCCATGGGATCCGCGACGCCGTCGACGAGGCCGCGTGCCTCGAGATGCTGCGCGCGAACGACGCGACCCGCGCCGAGCGGATCGCCCGCGTCGAGCGCGAGGGCTTCCCCGCCTACACGACGAGCTGCGGCTGGATCGGCTACTCGGACGACACCGTACGCGCGCGCTGCCGCGAGGCGATCGCCGACGGCTTCACGCACTTCAAGATGAAGATCGGCCAGTCGATCGAGGATGATGTGCGCCGCGCGCGCATCATCCGCGAGGAGATCGGTCCCGACCGCGTCCTCATGGTCGATGCGAACCAGCGCTTCGATGTCGGCCAGGCGATCGAGTGGATCAAGCCGCTGGCGCCGTTCGGCATCTGGTGGTTCGAGGAGCCCGTGTCACCCGACGATGTGCTCGGCCACGCTGAGATCGCGCGCGCGATTGCGCCGATCAAGGTCGCCACGGGCGAGCAGTGCCAGAACCGCGTGATGTTCAAGCAGTTCCTCGCGTCGGGCGGCATGCAGATCTGCCAGCTCGACTCGTGCCGCGTCGGCGGCGTGAACGACAACCTCGCGATCATGGCGCTCGCGCGGCGCTACGGCGTCCCCGTCTGCCCGCACGCGGGCGGCGTCGGGCTCTGCGAGTTCGTGGCGCACCTCATCATGGTCGACTACATCCGCTTCAACCCGACGAGCGAGGGGCGGGTGTGCGAGTTCGTCGACCACCTGCATGAGCACTTCACCGACCCGTGCATCGTGCAGGGCGGGCGCTATCTCGCGCCGACGAAGCCCGGGTATTCGGGCGAGATCAAGCGCGCCTCGCTCGAGGCGTTCGCGTTCCCGGATGGACCCGAGTGGGTCGGGCGTCGCACGAAGAACGACACTGCGAACGGAGTTGCGCGATGAGCGGACGACTGACTGGCAAGCGTGCATTCGTGACGGCGGCGGCGGCGGGCATCGGTCGCGCGAGCGCGCTGGCGTTCGCGCGCGAGGGCGCGCAGGTGATCGCGACCGACATCGATGCGGCGGGACTCGCGAGCCTTACGAAGGAGCACGTGGCGATCACGACGCGCACGCTCGACGCGCGCGATTTCGCGGCGATCCGCGCGGCGGCGGCCGAGGCGGGCGACATCGACATCCTGCTCAACGCCGCGGGATTCGTGCACCAGGGCACGCTCCTCGAGTGCGACGAGAAGTCGTGGGACTTCTCGTTCGACCTGAATGTGAAGAGCGTCTACCGCATGCTGCATGCGTTCCTGCCGGGGATGATCGAGCGCAAGCGCGGCAGCGTGATCTCGATCGCGAGCGTCGCGAGCTCGATCCGCGGCGTGCCGAACCGCGCGGCGTACAGCGCGACGAAGGCCGCGCTCATCGGGCTGACGAAGGCCGTCGCCGCCGACACGGTTGCCCATGGCGTGCGCGTGAACGCGATCTGCCCGGGCACCGTCGAGACGCCGAGCCTGCAGGGCCGCATCAACCAGAACGCAGACCCCGCCGCCGCGCGCGCCGCGTTCGTCGCGCGCCAGCCGATGGGCCGCCTCGGCACCGCCGACGAGATCGCATCGCTCGCGGTCTACCTCGCGAGCGACGAGTCGAGCTACACGACGGGCGCCGTCCATGTGATCGACGGCGGATGGACCTGCTGAGCGGGGCTGCGCCGCCCCGCTTCGCGCACCACTCACCCCCCGCGGCAGGGTGAGCCCCAAAGCCGTCGGGCGACATGCTCGAAGCCGAGAATCCTCCACATTCCTTTGGCAATCTCGGCAAGCTCTCCTTATCACATGCGAGCGCTCGCGTATGTCCGCTGAGTCCGTTCTCAAGACCAATCGGCGGTCGCGGGCTTTCTGGGACGCATCGTGGCAGGAGATGAGAATGAACGACAGCATGGGTGATGCGCGGGGGCAGACGCGACGTTCCCGCCCTGGGCGAAAGTGGTGCCAGACGACAGGCGACATCCAACGAATTTCCGGCACGGATGTTCGGGTCATGTTCGCGATCGGGTGCGTCGCGGTGGGGTCCGGCGCTTCGGCTTCGAGCACACCGAGGACTTCACGCAGTGGATTTCGACCGCGCCGCCCGAGTCGGTGGACGCCGTGTGCACCCGTGTAGGCGCGCTCATGCGCCAGATGATGGAGGACCACGACCATGAATGAACGTAGCAGCAGCCCGCGGACGAACCGACCTGCCCCCTGTTTCAACATCACGGGTTTCAGCATCACCGGAGCCGCCGCCTCGATCGCACTCGGACTCTCTGCAGCCAACGCGCACGCCGAACTACGAGTATCACGGCTTCATCCTCAGCGCAGTCCACACCCCAAACGATGGCAGCTTCAGCGTCGACAACACCTGGTACTACGCGCGCTTCCTGGAGGAGCCGCAAGGCCAACCGCGTATTCGCAGCGGAGAGTACGGACTTATGGCGGGACCGAATGTCAGCACGAACCTTTCGTCCTTCAGTTTTAGCCGATCTGACGGAGGACTCTTCACGTTCGATTGAGCCCGGTTCGCTCGCATCTACAGCAGCCTCAATCAGCCGCTCACCCTCGCCATGCAGGGTTTCGTGGGCGACACGCCTGTGTATACCTATCTTCAATCGATCTACACGACTACGACGTTCGTTTCACCGCCACAGGGCATCGCCGTCGATCGCCTGGAGTTCCGCACCGCGTATCCACAAGCGAACAGTACGGGAGGTTTCTTCATGGACGACTTCCATTACACGCTCGTGCCCGCGCCGTCGGCGATCGCGCTGTTCGGCGGCCTCGGGCTCCTCCGCAGGCGTCCGCGGTAGGCGTCAGGCGAAGGTGCGAGGCGGAGCGCATCTCACTCCGAGGCCTGCGTGCACCCACTCGTCATACGATCTGGTACACGCGCGCCGCGTTTCCGCCGAGGATCGCAGCCTGCTCGTCGGGCGTGAATTCACCAGCCAGCGCCGCGCTCACCTCGGTCCATTGCGAGAGTCGCGCGTTCGCGAAGCACACGGGCCAGTTCGACCCCCACATGATTCGGCCGGCGCCGAAGCACGCGAGGCACCATTCGAACCAGGGACGGATCTCGTCGGCGCTCAGCGCGCGGCCCGCGTTCTCGAACATCGCCGACCACTTCACGCAGAGGTGCTCGTGCCGCGCGACGCGCGCGGCGAGGCGCTGCCACTCGCTGCGCTCCGGGCTCGACCAACCTGATGTGATCGGCGGATTGCCGAGGTGGTCGAGCACGCACGCCGTGCCCGGCGCCGACGCGAGTACGCCGTCGAGGATCGCGAGGTCGGTCCAGCGGATGCAGAAGTCGAACGACAGCCCATGGGTCCCGAGCGCGCGGAGATCCGCGGCGAAACGCTCGGTGGCGAACGGGATGTCCGCGCCGTGCAGCACGCGGCGCGCGCCGCGGACGCCGGCGGCCCGGGCGACCGAGCCCAGTTCCGATGAAAACCAGCCGGCTCCCGGCTCGATCCCCGCGACCGTCGCCCACGGAAGGACGCACGCGCGGCCCCACTCGGCGAACAGCTCCGCCTCGCGCGCGCGGTCGCCCGGCGTCATGTCGGCCTCGACGAACACGACGCCGCCGCGCACGCCGCCCTCCGCGAAGTAGCGCGCGAGGTCGAACTTGCCCGCGAACTGCGGCGCCTGCTCGAACCACGGCGCGCGGAGGACGCCCGCGTCCCAGACATGGAGGTGCGCGTCGGTCCAGGTGCTCGGGTCGGCAGCGGTCGCGATCGCCTTCATGACCGCAGCCTACCCGCTACCCTGCCGCGCATGTCCGTGAACTGCCTCGCCCTCGACCACTACATCACGCTCGGCCGCTCGGGCCTGCGCGTCTCGCCGCTCTGCCTCGGCACGATGACCTTCGGCCTCGAATGGGGCTTCGGCGCGACCGAGGAGATCTCGAACGCGATGATCTCGCGCTACCTCGAGGCGGGCGGCAACTTCCTTGACGCCGCGAACATCTACACCAAGGGCCACAACGAGGTCATCCTCGGCGACTACTTCACGACGGGCGCGGGCAAGGGCAAGCGCGACCGCGTGGTGATCGCGACCAAGTTCGGCGGCAACATGTGGCCAGGCGACCCGAACGGCGGCGGCTCGAGCCGCAAGTCGATGATGAACGCCGTCGAGCACTCGCTGCGGCGGCTCAAGACCGACTACATCGACCTCCTGTGGTGCCACTTCCAGGATGTGCACACGCCGATCGACGAGACGATGCAGACGCTCGATCTTCTCGTGAAGCAGGGCAAGATCCGCTACTCGGGCTTCAGCGACCATCCCGCGTGGGTGTGCGTGCAGGCGATGTACGAGGCGGTGTTCCGTGGGTGGACCCAGCCGATCGCGATCCAGATCGAGTACTCGCTGCTCCAGCGCACGGTCGAGTACGACCTGATGCCGATGGCCCGCAAGTGCGGATTCGGCGTCACCCCATGGAGCCCGCTGCGCGGCGGCGTGCTGACGGGCAAGTTCACGCGCGAGAACCGGCCGAAGGACGACGGCACGACGCGCGTGCGCAGCGATTCGAAGTACCTCACCGAGCAGACCTTCGTCCTGCTCGACCAGCTGCGCGCGATCGCCGACGCGCATGGCGCGACGCCGGCGCAGGTCGCGCTGCGCTGGGTGATGGATCGCGCCGGCGTCACGAGCACGATCCTCGGAGCGCGCACGCTCGCGCAGCTCGACGACAACCTCGCCGCCTGCTCGCTGCGCCTCTCGCCCGAGCAGACGCACGCGCTCGACCGGCTCACCGAGCCGCCGTCGTGCTTCCCACACGAGTTCATCAACAACCTGATCCCGAGCACCATCCACGGTGGCACGCGCATCAACGGACGCGACACGCAGCCGTGGCCGCTCTCTCCCCAGTCCGACGCGGAGCGCTGGTGAACCGATGCCTGAAGTGAACTTCGACGGACTCGTCGGTCCGACCCACAGCTACGCGGGGCTGTCGTACGGAAATGTCGCGAGCGGGCGCAACCAGGGCGCCGTGAGCTCGCCGCGCGCCGCCGCGCTGCAGGGACTCGCGAAGATGGAGGCGGTCGCCGCGCTCGGACTCGTGCAGGGCGTGCTTCCACCGCACGAGCGGCCGCACCTTCCCACGCTGCGCGCGCGGGGTTTCACGGGAAGCGACGCCCATGTCCTCGCGAAGGTCGCGCAGGAGGATCCCGTGCTACTCGCCCGCGCCTCGAGCGCGAGCGCCATGTGGACGGCGAACGCCGCGACGGTGCTCCCCGCGGCGGACACGCGCGACGGACGGACGCACTTCGTCACGGCGAACCTGCGCGCCATGTTCCATCGCGCGATCGAGCCCGCCGTGACGGCGCGCGTGCTCGGCGCGATCTTCCCCGACCCGGCGCGCTTCGAGGTGCACGGGGCGCTGCCGCCGGATACCGCGGAGGACTACGGCGACGAGGGCGCGGCGAACCACACGCGTCTGACCGGCTCCGCTGCCAACGGCGGCGAGGTCGCAGGCGTGCATTTCTTCGTCTACGGAACGGCGCGCGGCGCGCGGCGGACGCCGACGCGCTTCCCCGCGCGGCAGACCCGTACCGCGAGCGAGCGCGTGGCGGCGCTCGGCGGACTCGATCCCATGCGCTGCGTGTTCGCGCAGCAGAACGCCGATGCGATCGATGCGGGCGTGTTCCACAACGATGTCATCGCGGTCGGCAACGGCAACATGCTGCTCTGCCACGAGCTCGCGTTCGAGGATCGCGAGGCGACGCACGCTGCGCTCCGCGAGGCCGCGGGCGACGCACTCGTGATCGCGGAGATCCGCGCCGACGAGGTGTCGCTCGAGGACGCCGTCCGCAGCTACCTGTTCAACAGCCAGCTGCTGACCCTTCCCGAGGGCGGCATGACCCTCGTCTGCCCCTGCGAGTGCGAGGAGCGCGCACCGGTGAAGTCGGCGATCGACCGTCTGATCGCCGATCCGGCGAATCCGCTCCGTCGCGCGATCTTCATGGATGTCCGCGAGAGCATGCGCAACGGCGGCGGTCCGGCCTGCCTTCGGCTGCGCGTGCCGTGCTCCGATGAGGACCTCGTCGCGGCGAATCCCGCGGCGATCCTCGACGCAGGGAAGCTCGAGGTCCTGCGCGGCTGGGTGACGCGCCACTACCGCGACTCGCTCCGCGCCGAGGATCTCGCCGATCCCACGCTCCTTCGCGAGAGCCGTGACGCCCTCGACGAGCTCACGCGCATCCTCGCGCTCGGCGCCGTCTACGACTTCCAGCGCTGATCCGCGCCTCGGTATCCTGCGCGGATGCCACGCCCCTTCGCCGCAGCACTTCTCGCAGCAGCGTCGCTTCTGCTCCTTCACGCCTGCGCGCCTCGCCGCGCTGCCGTGCCCGAGCAGACGCTCGTCGCGGAAGGCGCGCGACGGCGCGCCGAGTTCAGGCAGGAGACGATCGAGTCGACGCGCTCGCTCATGATGCGCGTGGCGCAGGAATCACCGGAGGAACGCGTCATCGATGTGCTCGTGCTCTCGGGCGGCGGCGACTACGGCGCGTTCGGCGCCGCGTTCCTGCGGGCGTGGCGGGCACGGGCCGATGGGCCCGCGATGCCCGAGTTCGACGTCGTGTCGGGCGTGAGCACTGGCGCACTCATCGCGCCCTTCGCGTTCCTCGGAGGCGAGCATGAACTTGCGCAGTGCGAGCACCTCTACCGCAACCCGAAGCCCGACTGGATCCGCGCACGCGGCGTGCTCGGGCTGCTTCCCGAGAACGCGAGCCTCGCGGAGGTACCCGGTCTCGAGCGCGAGCTGCGGCGCGAGATCGACCCGGCGTTCGTGGAGCGTATCGGCGCGGAAGGACGGCGCGGGCGGCTGCTCTTCGTGAACACCACCGACCTCGACCAGGGGCGGGCGCAGCCGTTCGAGATGACGCACGCCGCCGCGCGCGCCACCGATCCCGCCGGGCTCGAGCGCTTCTACGACATCCTGCTCGCGAGCGCAGGCATTCCCGGCGTGTTCCCGCCGCGGGAGATCGACGGCACGCTCTACGCCGACGGCGGCGTGACTTCGAACATCCTCTACGGCGCGCCCTCGAACTACGAGGACACGCTCGTGCACCGCTTCCGCCAGGCGTTTCCCGACCGCGGCCCGCTGCGCGTGCGCTACTGGGTGATCTTCAACAACCAGGTGCAGTCGCCGCCGCGCACCGTGCAGAGCGGCTGGCTCGCGGTGCTCGGAAGAAGCGTCGAGGTCGCGATCCGTTCGTCGACGATCACGGCGCTCAGGCACCTGTTCTCCTACGCGGACAGCGTCACGGCGCGCGGCGACGGTTCGATCGAGGTGCGGTGGGTTGCGATCCCCGACGACTGGCGCCCGCCCGCGGAGGGCGTGTTCGTCGAGTCGACCATGCGTGACCTCGCCGACATCGGCGCGCGCCTCGGCGCGGATCCGTCCTCGTGGCGAGACACGCCACCCGATCCCTGACGCGGAGCCGCGCGATGGATGGATCCA